>JADFWE010000372.1 GCA_015222915.1 Pseudomonadota bacterium
GTCGCCTGATAGAGATTGCCGCGCTTCGCTCGCAATGACAAATATCAAAAGCTTTTCCTTTGCGTCTTTGCGGCTCTGCGCGAACAATGTTTTTAAGGTCTGCTTTGTGTCAAAAGCGGTCCTGTTGGTATCAATCTGATAACATATTCGTATTGATTATCCCTGCAGGAAAGATTAATGAAAGTGAACGTTATCCGCCATCTGGCGTTTGAAGATCTGGGCAGTTTTGCCGGTATCTTAAAAGAGCGTGATGCCAGTGTCGTCTATTTTGAGGCAGGGCGTGATGAGCTGCCGGTCGAGGAGCTGCTGGCAAGTGATCTGCTGGTGATCCTCGGTGGTCCAATCAGCGTGAACGAGGTGGCTGAGTATCCGTTTCTGCAGGTCGAGATCGATCTGCTGAAACAGCGGATGGCCGCGGACAGGCCGACATTGGGCATCTGTCTTGGTGCGCAGCTGATGGCGAAGGCGCTGGGTTCGAGGATTGTCTGCGGCGAGCAGAAAGAGATCGGCTGGTATGATCTTCAGGTGAGCGAAGCAGGCAGTGCCGTCGGCATGCAGTGGCTGGGTGAGGAGAATACCCGGATGCTGCACTGGCACGGCGAAACCTTCGATCTGCCGGACTCAGCCACCTTGCTGGCGTCGAGCAAGCTGTTTCAGAATCAGGCTTTTTCGGTCGGTAAGCGTGCGCTGGGGCTGCAATTTCATCCTGAAGTGACGGCTTCCGGGCTTGAGCAGTGGTATATCGGGCACACTGGCGAGATCCATCAAACTGACGGAATTTCGGTTTCACAGCTGCGCTCGGACAGTGAAAGATATGCTGCGGTGCTGGAACAGAATGCCAGTCATTTCTTCCGCCGATGGCTGGACACTGTTTTAATGGCTTAGCAGATTTTAACTGATTGTTTTCTAATGCTTTATCCTGTGATGATGGCGATTGGGTAGCGATCGGTTCGGACTTTTTGTCATTCTACTTTGTGTCTTGCCTATCTAGTCAGAAGCGATGAAATTCGCTAAAATGACCGGCCTTGCCCATCATTTATGGTCGGTTTCTGTGTTGTTCTCCGTGCGCTGGTTTTTTCAGATCCGGATGCAGAGCCAAAGCTGAGTTAATGCTGGTGAGGGTGCCGGTCATCCGGGCATGGATTCCACGGATGCGTCTGCTTATCTATGTAAAGGCTTTGTTTTAGACATCGCCTGAAAGATATGGCTTTAAGATTTTAATGATAAGAATTTACGGTTTTCGAAGATCCGTGGTTTGATCTCTGCACGCCTTGTTGGCGGGCATTAACTTCCAGATCAATAATGATTTTTATGCTGCTGCATTATCAGCACAGCAAAGAGTCAAGGCTTTCGGGAATTTCATGAACATGGTTTGAGTTGAATATGAGTGCAAAATTAACACAGCAGAATAAAAGTGACCTGGCAGTACCCGCTCAGGTAGGAAAGGGCCTGTCTCAGTATGGTCTTCCGGAAAAACACGGTCTGTATGATCCGATGTTCGAAAAAGACAGCTGCGGTGTCGGTTTTGTTGCGCATATAAAAGGTAAGCCCAGCCACCAGATCGTGGTCGATGCTGAGATCATGCTGCAGCGTATGGAGCATCGCGGCGGTTGTGGCTGTGAGCCTAACACCGGCGACGGAGCAGGAATCCTTACCGGTATGCCGCATGATTTCTGCGTCAAAGTAGCAAAACAGGATCTGGGTATCGATCTGCCTGCTGCTGGTTCGTATGCTGCTGGCAATGTATTCTTACCGACGGATGAAAAACAGCGAGCACAGTGTATCTCGGCTATCGAGAACATCATCGAAGAGCAGGGACAGAGATGTCTGGGCTGGCGTGAAGTACCGGTGGATACCGATGGCGCAAATATCGGTCCGACCGCGCGTCTTGCGCAGCCTGCCATCATGCAGCTTTATGTGCAGGCCGCTGAAAGTCTCGAAGGCAAAGCTTTTGAGCGCGAGCTCTATATCATTCGTAAACGTTCTACGCACCTGCTGCGTTTCGATAAGTCGATAGAGCAGAGGAAATCGTTCTACATCTGTTCGCTGTCGCCTCATATCATCATCTACAAAGGTATGCTCAATGCATTGCAGGTAAAAACTTTTTATCTTGACCTGCAGGATGGTGATTACGCTTCGCATATCGCCATGGTGCATTCACGCTTCTCGACCAATACCTTCCCGTCGTGGGACCGCGCGCAGCCTAACCGTTACATGAGTCATAACGGTGAGATCAATACCCTGCTCGGTAACAGGAACTGGATGACCGCTCGTCAGGGTATGGCCGAGTGTGACGATTACAGCTGCCCCATCGATAGCCTGTTCCCGATCGCTGAGAACGATTGTTCTGATTCGGGCAACTTCGATAACGTGCTGGAATTCCTGCTGATGTCAGGCCGTACTCTGCCTGAAGCCGTCATGTTGATGGTGCCTGAAGCATGGCAGTCTGATGAGAATATGGATCAGGCGAAAAAAGATTTCTATCGCTATAATTCAGCGATGATGGAGCCGTGGGACGGTCCGGCGTCGATCGCTTTCACCGATGGTAAATGTATCGGTGCGGTGCTCGACCGTAATGGTCTGCGTCCCAGCCGTTATTACCTGACCAATGATGATCGCGTCATCATGGCGTCGGAGGTCGGTGTGGTCGATGTTGATCCTGCTGACGTTAAATTCAAAGGCCGTCTGCAGCCGGGTAAGATGTTCCTCGTCGATTTTGACAGAGGTGAGCTGATCTCTGACGAGGTGCTGAAGAAAGATTTCTCGACGCGTAATCCCTATGGTGAATGGCTGAGTAACCAGGAGATAAAACTGGCTGATCTTGGCTGTGAACAAGAAGCGCACGGTTTTAATCCGGATACCATCATCCCGCGCATGCAGGCGTTTGGTTACACCGTCGAAACCATGCAGTTCATGCTGCTGCCGCTGGTCCGTGAGCTGCGTGATCCGGTCGGCTCTATGGGTAACGATTCAGCACTGGCCTGTCTGTCTGACAAGCCGCGTATGATCTACGATTATTTCAAACAGCTGTTCGCGCAGGTAACGAATCCGCCGATCGATTCTATCCGTGAAGAAGTGGTGATGTCACTGGAATGTTATATCGGTCCGGAAGCCAATCTGCTGGCGACCACCGAGCAGCA
>JADFWE010000373.1 GCA_015222915.1 Pseudomonadota bacterium
AGCTCGCCAACTTTAAAAGCATGATGTGTCTCATAGGCCACGCCCATCTGTGGCATATCCGCCAGCCCCACCTCTCTGGCGTGTTCGACAAAACCGTCATTCTTCCAGAAGAACGCGCCCGGCATCGTGGTAGGAATGACCACGACATAGAACAGTGCACGCCCGATGATATTGATGGCGAGCGCAGCGATGAGCAACACGACATAGGCAAATATCGATCGGTCATCGACTGTTAGCATGTAAGCGACCACCAGCAGGGCCAGCACGAGCAAACCGTTACGTAACCAGTATGCATTACCAAAGCGGGTCGTCTGCAGGTAAAACGACGCCGCGCCTTCGCTGCTGCTCGACTGCAGACTTCTGGCATGAGCGAACAGCCCTACAAGCTCGAGCAATAAACCTGTCCCCATCAGGCCCAGCAAAACCTCACCCAGACCTGCTGTCATAGTAGAGAAAATAGATACCATCATGGCCAGCAGCAGAGAGCCAAGCACCAGGCCCGTCGCACAAAAACTTGCAGCGGTATACCAGTGATCCCAGTAAGGACGTGCTTTGATACGATACAGCCGATACATGAAAAAGCCGCCGAAGGCTGCACCTAACACGCCGATACCGGCGAACAACATCTGCAATAGCTGCGTATAACTGTTGTCGAACAGGGCAAAGAAACTGTAACCGAGCAGGCCGGTATAAAAGGCAGAGACGCCCGCGATCTCACGACTGACCGGCGAGTGCCGCAGATTGTAGAAGCCGCGATAAAAACGATGCGGCTTGCCCAGATGCATGTTCAGCTTGAACAGACCGAAGCTCATCAACACGACCATTACCAGCAAGGTCGGTAACAGGGCACTGCTCGCCATAAAACTTCTTAACGGCTCAAAGAAATAACCGGACAGCAATATCAGAAAAGCGATCATCACGGTCTGCGCACTCAGGGTAAAAGCGATATGCGCATTTTCGTGCGAAGTTAATAACTTAACCAGGTTCCACTCGCGTTGCCCACCGCTTTTCGCGCCTTGTTTCACCGCACCTTTCTTTTCATCCAGTACCGGCTTAAAACTTTCAGAGTTCTCTTCACGATGATACTTCACCGGATTCTGATCGACGCGGTTCATGTCGCGCTGCGGTGTACGCGTCTGCTGAAAACGGATATTCGGATGCGTGATATCGGTACGCGGAAAACCGGGGATCTCCGTCTTCGCCTGAGTCCGATTATCCGGGATGTTCTCGATCACACCGAAGTCTAGCGCATTGCCTAAACAGGCAGAGACACAGGCCGGTTTCAGGCCGACCTCCAGCCGATCGACACACATATTACATTTGCTCACCTGGCCTTTAACCGGATCGAGCTGCGGTGCATTATAAGGACACACCCAGGTGCAGTAACCACAGCCGAAACAGATGTCCGGGTCCTGCAGCACTGCACCGTACTCGGCAAACTTGGTATAAGCACGCGTCGGGCAACCTTTCAGACACACCGGGTCATCACAGTGGTTACACGCCATAGAGATATTGATACGCTGATACGCGGGATAGGTGCCGCCTTCGATGAAGCCGACAGAACGGAAGGAGATATGCGCCGGGTTGTCATTCTTCTCACTACAGGCTGCTTCGCAGGCATGACAGGCTATGCAGTTATCTGCATTAAAATAGAAACCGTGCTGCTTGTAACGATTGGGATTTTCACCGATAGCATCATCGTTATTGATGTTTAACGATTGATTTCGACGGGCATCATCCCCGTCGATAGTTTCGATACGATGACCGTAACGGTTAAGCGTCTGACTGCCATGATCATTTAATAACGCGTATTCAGGTTCGTTTTTTCTTTTATTAAACACTTTAAAATTTTTCCTTAGAATGCACGCATTTCCATGCTGAGTTTTGCTG
>JADFWE010000374.1 GCA_015222915.1 Pseudomonadota bacterium
CGCCAGGGCAGGGTGGTGGAATACGGCGATGTCGACGAAGTGTTCGACCATCCGCAGCAGGAATACACCCGCGAACTTGCCTCTGCGTCTTTATACATTTAGTTAAAAAGTCTACTTCCAGCCAGAAGCGGAGATTAAACAAAAACAAAATTTCTCGCGCAGAGCCGCAGAGCCGCAGAGACGCAAAGATAAGAACAATAGTCTTTAATGTCATCCTGAGTGCAACGCAGTGGAGTCGAAGGGTCTTGCTGTGAAGGGCAACTGGGAGTTAAAGATCCTTCGGCAATTGCTCCTGCATTGCTCTACTAAGCTACATCCATGTAGTGATCCACTACGCTTCGCTCCGGTCAGGATGACAACAAATAGTTAAGGTTTTTCCTTTGCGTCTCTGCGGCTTTGCGCGAGCAATGTTTTTTAAGGTCTGTTTTGTACTAATTTCAGTAGCTCTGGTACAACTCCAGCATGAATTAATAATACTTGACTGTTTCACTAGGTATTTGTATAATAACCTACTAATTTAGTCAGGAATTAAGGAGTTCCCTCATGCGATTATCTACAAAAGGGCGTTACAGTGTAACCGCCATGCTGGATCTTGCGATACATGATAAGGCTGGTCCGGTGACCCTGGCCGACATCTCACAATGTCAGGGCATCTCCCTCTCTTATCTGGAGCAGCTGTTCGCCAAACTGCGTAAATCCGGTCTGGTCAAAGGTGTTCGTGGCCCCGGCGGCGGTTATCGTCTTGCGCGTCCGGCTTCGGAGATCAGCATCGCTGAAATCATCTGCTCGGTCGATGAAAATGTTGATGTAACGCACTGTAAAGGCGAAGGAAATTGTAAAGATGGCAGCAAGTGCCTGACCCATGAACTATGGACCAGCCTCAGCAATAAACTGCATACTTTCCTGTCGGGTATCACCCTGGCACAATTCGTCGAACGCCCCGGTATCCCTGAGTTATCGATGCAGCGTGACAAGAAGATCGGCCGTTTTATCCTGGCGAAAAAACAGGCGGCAGCGATCAGTAAAGGTCTGTTTTCTGCTGATAAGGAGGTGCCGATAAAAGTGGTGGCTGGCAAACGTTTTTCTGGTACGGCAATGGCTGGCAGCGGAATTGCCGGTGAAGGTCTGTCTGATAAAGCATTGAGCAATAAAGGGTTTATGAGGTAAATATCATGGCATATGGTGAAAAAGTTCTGGATCACTACGAGAATCCAAGAAATGTCGGCAGTTTTGAAAACGAAGACAATGTCGGTACCGGCATGGTCGGTGCACCTGCCTGTGGCGATGTGATGAAGCTGCAGATCAAGGTCAGCGATGAAGGTGTTATCGAAGATGCGGTATTTAAAACCTATGGCTGTGGCAGCGCGATCGCCTCGAGTTCGCTGCTGACTGAATGGGTAAAAGGTAAGACCCTTGATGAGGCGAAAGCCATCAAGAATACCGAGATAGCTGAAGAGCTGGCCCTTCCGCCAGTGAAGATCCATTGTTCGGTGCTGGCAGAAGATGCCATCAATGCCGCGATTGATGATTACAGGAATAAGAACAGCTAAAAACGTTGTAAGTAGCAAGTTAAAGCCGTTGTAAGTTCAAGCACGGGCCAGCTGTTTCAGCTGGCTTTTTTTGTACCTGAAACTTGCCCTTAAAACACCGGCTCTATGAGGTATAATACAGGGCTTTGTTACTACTGAGGAATCCCCGTGCTTGAGTCATATCGTCAACATGTCGCTGAACGTGAAGCTGAAGAACTGCCACCATTACCGCTTGATGCCAACCAGGTTGCAGGACTGATCGAACTGATCAAAAGTCCTCCGGCTGGCGAGGCCGAGTTTTTGATGGACCTGCTGGTCAATCGCGTACCACCCGGTGTCGATCAGGCAGCGTATGTAAAAGCGGCTTTCCTCGCTGACGTGGCAAAAGGCAATACTTCCTGTGATCTGATCGATGCAGTTCGTGCGACGGAGATCCTCGGCACCATGCTCGGTGGTTACAATATCCAGCCGCTGATCGATCTTCTTGATGATGACGCTACTGCAGATGCTGCTGCGACCGCGTTGTCACACACCCTGCTGATCTACGATGCCTTCCATGATGTGGCCGACAAAGCAAAAGACAATGAAGCTGCTGCCCGCGTTGTCCGCTCATGGGCGGATGCTGAATGGTTTACGTCAAAACCAAAAATGGCCGAAGAGATCACGGTGACTGTGTATAAAGTGCCTGGTGAGACCAATACCGATGACCTGTCACCTGCGACCGAAGCATGGAGCCGCCCGGATATTCCGCTGCATGCAAAATCGATGCTGGCGACCAAGATGTCCATAGAAAATGGAAAAGGACCGCTGGAAACCATCGCCAACCTGAAAGAGAAGGGACATCCTATCGCTTATGTCGGCGATGTTGTCGGTACCGGCTCTTCACGTAAATCTGCGATCAACTCTGTGTTGTGGCACATGGGTAACGAGATCCCTTTCGTTCCGAACAAACATGAAGGTGGTGTGGTCCTGGGCAGTAAGATAGCGCCTATCTTCTTTAACACTGCAGAAGATTCCGGTGCGCTGCCGATCGAATGTGATGTCGATTCTATGGAGACCGGCGATGTTATCCGTATCCGTCCTTATGACGGACTTATCCTTAATGAGCAGGGCGAAGAGATCTGCAAGTTCTGCCTGAACCCAGCGACCATGGCGGATGAAGTACGTGCCAACGGCCGTATTCCACTGATCATCGGCCGTGGTTTGACTGACCGCGCACGCAGCTTCCTGAATGAAGGTCCATCTGATGTTTTCCTGAAACCTCAGCAAGGTCACGATACCGGCAAAGGTTTCACGCTGGCACAAAAGATCGTCGGTAAAGCCTGCGGTGTAGAGGGTATCCGTCCGGGTACATACTGTGAGCCTAAAGTGACCACGGTCGGTTCACAGGACACCACCGGCGCCATGACCCGTGATGAATTAAAAGAGCTTGCCTGCCTGGGTTTCTCGGCGGACCTGGTGATGCAGAGTTTCTGTCATACGGCGGCTTACCCTAAACCGGTCGATATCAAACTACAGCACGAGCTGCCTGATTTCATGCAGACTCGTGCCGGTGTTGCACTGCGTCCCGGTGATGGCGTCATCCATTCATGGTTAAACCGTATGATACTGCCGGATACCGTCGGTACCGGTGGTGATTCGCATACGCGTTTCCCGATGGGTATTAGTTTTCCTGCTGGTTCAGGCCTGGTCGCCTTTGCCGCCGCACTGGGTGTCATGCCGCTGGATATGCCCGAGTCTGTGCTGGTACGTTTCAAAGGCGAGATGCAGCCCGGTATCACATTACGTGATCTGGTGAATGCGATCCCTTACGTAGCGATTCAGAAAGGTCTGCTGACGGTCGAGAAAAAAGGCAAGAAGAATGTCTTCAACGGCCGGGTACTGGAGATCGAAGGTCTGGCCGATCTGAAAGTTGAACAGGCATTTGAATTATCCGATGCATCGGCAGAACGTTCGGCCAATGGTTGTACCGTTCACCTCGGCAAGGAGCCGATCATCGAGTACATCAATTCTAATATCACACTGCTGAAGTGGATGATATCGAACGGTTATGAAGATAAACGCACACTGGAACGCCGCATCGTAGCTATGCAGGACTGGCTGAAAGATCCGCAGTTGCTCTCACCGGATGCCGATGCAGAATATGCCGAGATCATCGAGATCGATCTTAACGAGATCAAAGAGCCGATACTGGCATGTCCGAATGACCCGGATGATGTGAAGACATTATCTGAAGTCGCTGGTGTTCATGTCGATGAAGTCTTTATCGGTTCGTGTATGACCAATATCGGCCATTACCGTGCGGCCGGGAAAGTGCTGGAAAATGTCAGCAGTCTGCCGACCCGCATGTGGATCGTGCCACCGACAAAGATGGATGAACATCAGCTGATGGAAGAAGGTTATTACAACATCTTCGGTCGTGCTGGCGCACGCACCGAGCTGCCAGGCTGTTCGCTGTGTATGGGTAACCAGGCACGCGTCGCCGACAATGCGACCGTAGTATCGACCTCGACACGCAATTTCCCGAACCGCCTGGGTAATAACGCGGATGTGTACCTGGCGTCGGCCGAGCTGAGTGCAGTCGCTGCCGCACTAGGCCATATTCCAACAGTAGAAGAATACATGGAAGGAGTAAAAGGCATCGAACCGATGGCCTCTGATATCTATCAGTATCTTAACTTCCACCTGTTGCCGGAATACCAGGAAGTAGCAGATGAAGTTAAGGTGAGTCTTAGCTGAACCGTACCCGGATCAATAGATTCAGACACATAGACTGATAACGAGTAGATCAAGACACGATGATAAAAACCCTGGTGCTCATAGCTGTTGGTGGTGCTTTCGGTGCGACCCTGCGGTTTCTGTCGCAGGCGACAGTCTATGAACTGTTTGGCCGCTCGTTCCCCTTCGGTACCCTGTTCGTCAATGTCGTCGGTTCTTTTTTGATGGGGCTGATGTCGATCTTTCTGGTCGAAAAATTTAATCTCAGCGCAGAGTGGCATCTCGCTATCCTGGTCGGGGTGTTAGGTTCGTTTACTACCTTCTCTACCTTTTCTATCGAGACCCTGGTGCTGTTCGAGCAGGGTGATTTGATAAAGGCGATGAGCAATATCCTGCTGAGTGTTATCGTATGTATCACGGCAGTATGGGCGGGCGCTTATATCGCCAAACAGATAGTGTAAGCCCAGGAAGATAGTTTAAGCCCAGGAATATAGTTTAAGCATGTAGTGCGGCTTTATTGCTCCCATATTAAAAACCTCTGTGACCTCTGTGTCCTCTGTGGTGAAAAAAATTATTATCAAAGATTTTCTCGAGGAGACCCAATGTTAGATCCAAAACTTATCCGTTCTGATTTAAACGGCGTTGCCGAGCAGCTCAAAAAAAGAAATTTTGAGCTGGATGTGAATACGCTCGAAGCACTGGAAGTAAAACGTAAAGCTTTTCAGGTAGACAGTGAATCGCTGCAGAACGAACGAAATACTAAATCAAAATCAATCGGCAAGGCCAAGGCCGCCGGTGAAGATATACAGCCATTGCTGGCTGAAGTGGCCGGCCTGGGTGAAAAACTGGATGCGGCCAAGGCTGCATTGGCTGAAGTACAGACACAGATCGACGGTATCATCATGGGAATCCCCAACCTGCTGCATGACTCGGTTCCGGTAGGTAAAGATGAAGACGATAATATCGAGATCAGACGTTGGGGAGAGCCGAAGACGTTTGATTTTGAAGTGAAAGATCATGTCGATCTTGGTGCGGTGAACGGCTGGCTCGATTTTGAAACGGCCAGCAAACTGACCGGTTCACGTTACGTGGTGATGCACGGCCAGATGGCAAAACTGCATCGCGCCCTGATACAGTTCATGCTGGACGTACACACTAACGAACATGGTTATACCGAAGTCTATGTGCCTTATATCGTTAACAGCGAGAGCCTGAAAGGTACCGGGCAGCTGCCCAAGTTTGAAGAGGATCTTTTCTGTGTTGATAAAGAAGCCGGACATTACCTGATCCCGACGGCTGAGGTGCCGGTCACCAATATCGTACGTAACGAGATACTTGAAGCTTCACAGCTGCCGATGAAACTCACCAGCCACACCCCGTGTTTTCGTTCTGAAGCCGGTTCCTATGGTAAAGACACCCGCGGCATGATCCGCCAGCACCAGTTCGATAAAGTCGAGATGGTGCAGATGGTCAGTGCCGATAAAGCCTGGGAGACACTTGAGGAACTAACGCTGCATGCTGAAGCCATCCTGCAGAAACTTGAGCTGCCTTACCGTACGGTTACACTGTGCAGCGGCGATGTCGGTTTCTCTGCCGCCAAGACCTACGACCTCGAAGTCTGGTTGCCGGGGCAGCAAGCTTACCGTGAGATATCATCCTGCAGTTGCTTCGGTGATTTTCAGGCAAGACGTATGCAGGCACGCTGGCGTAATCCTGAAACCAATAAACCTGAGCTGCTGAATACCGTCAACGGTTCAGGCCTGGCGATCGGGCGTACCCTGGTGGCGGTACTGGAAAACTATCAACAGGCAGATGGCAGCATCTCGATACCGGAAGTGCTAAAACCCTATATGGGTGGTTTGGAAAAGCTTTCCTGATAAACATAGAAGAAATAAAAATGTTACTCTCGCAAAGGCGTAGGGTTCGCTAAGAAAAACAACGACTTCTTTGCGTGCTTTGCGCCTTTGCAAAAAATATACTAAAAAAACGCTTATTCCGGATAGCAGTGAAATAATATCTTTCTTTTTATTTGCGTTGAAGTGCATGGATAGCACAAATGTCGCGAGCGCAAGGAGCGAGAGCGCGACCATTTGCGGAAAAAACCGTTTTTAAACTTTCAGATTACCCATCTACCATGCAAGTTCTACCGGAAAAATTATACAGTGTAGATTCGGTCGTACGACTCGAGCAGATCGCTATCCAGCAATACAGCATCCCGGCATACACGTTGATGAAACGTGCCGGTAAGGCCGTTTTCGATGTCATACAAAAAAACTATTCACAACATGAGAATATCCTGGTGCTGTGCGGTGCCGGTAACAATGCTGGCGATGGTTATGTTGTCGCTACTCTGGCAAAGCAGGCGGGATACCCTGTCCGTATCGTCAGTCTGATCGATCCTGTCAGGTTAAAGAACGAAGCATTACAGGCTTATAGCGATTGGCAGCAGCTCGAAACCGGCAATGATGCAGATCTAACTGATGCATATAAAACAGATGCAGATAAAGCAGATCTGTCACTTATCGATAAAGCCGATCTTATTGTCGATGCTTTGCTGGGTACGGGCCTCAGACGTGAAGTATCGAGTGAATGGGCTGAATGGATCAATACGGTCAATCAGGCGAACAAACCGGTTATTGCCGTTGATATCCCATCAGGTCTGGTTGCAGATACGGGCGTTGTAGCGGGCAGTGCAATCAAGGCTGATATCACCGTCTGTTTTATCGGTCTGAAGCAGGGCATGTTTACCGCGCAGGCGAAGGATGTCTGTGGCGATATTGTATTCGATGACCTGGGTTTAACCGATGATATCTATTCGCAGGTGGAAGCTGATGCAGATCTACTTACATCGGTTGACTACTCTCTGTTGCCAGAGCGAAAACAGGCGTCAAACAAAGGCAGTTTTGGCCACGTTCTCAT
The DNA here is from genome assembly GCA_015222915.1 of Pseudomonadota bacterium. Lineage (GTDB taxonomy): Bacteria > Pseudomonadota > Gammaproteobacteria > SZUA-229 > SZUA-229. The sequence goes on from JADFWE010000374.1 coordinate 7,167, forward strand.
CGTCGGTGGCAATAAGAGCATGCCGGGCGCGATAATCCTGGCGGCAAGATCTGCATTACGCACGGGCGCCGGGCTGGTAACGATTGTGACCGTTGCAGAAAATCTGACCGCAATCTGTTCTGCCGTGCCCGAAGCTATGATAAAAACCTGTAGCAGTGAAGATATCGCCGGGGTTTTACCTGACGCTTTTGTTGCAGGAATCACTCATATTGCCATCGGTATGGGGCTGGGACAGGATGAGTGGTCGCTGGCTTTACTCCAGTATTGTGTGCGGTTGAATAAACCGATGCTGATCGATGCGGATGGTTTGAACCTTATAGCAAATGAAGATATCACGATAACATCGCCCCTGGTGATAACGCCGCATCCCGGTGAAGCGGCAAGGCTGCTGTCTACTGCAACTACAGTGGTGAGTAGTGGAGATATCCAGCAAGATCGTTTTGATGCCATCAGGAAGCTGTACCAGTTATTCTCAGAGAGCGAGTCCTGTGTCGTTGTTCTGAAAGGTTCGGGCAGTCTGATCTTCGATGGTGATGATATGAATGTCTGCTCACTGGGAAATGCGGCCATGGCAGCACCGGGCATGGGTGATGTGTTGAGCGGTATTATTATCGCCCTGATGGCGCAGGGTATTAAGCCTGGCGATGCAGCAGAACTGGGTGTATGTCTGCATGCTTCTGCAGCCTCGTCTTTTACCGAGAACAAAACACGTGGTCTACTGGCATCGGATGTTATCGATGAACTGACTGAAGTGTTACAGTGAGTCATGTTTGCCGTTCGAACTATGTGGATGTGTCTATCAGGGCTCATCCGTGTAGCCGGTCTATGGGAAATCAGTGAACAAACTATCAGATAATAAACAAATATTCCTGGCCGACGAAGCTGCACAGGTCGCGTTCGCTGCCGCGACTGCCAGGCATCTTAAGTCTTCTTTTGTGCTGTTATTAAAGGGTGATCTAGGCGCAGGTAAAACTACCTTTGCCCGTGGTTTCATCCATGCCAGCGGTTTTGAAGGTGTGGTCAAGAGTCCGACTTACACGCTGGTAGAACCTTACCCGATCGATGCTGGTCGCGATAACGGCCGGATGTGTTATCACTTTGACCTGTATCGGCTGGCCGAGCCGGAAGAGCTGGAATTCACCGGTGCGCGAGATTATTTCAATGAAAACTCGGTCTGCCTGGTGGAGTGGCCGGAAAAAGCAGAGGGTTTTTTACCGCAGGCCGACTGGATCTGCACCTTCAGTTACCAGGATACGGGCAGAGATCTGAATATTTTGGCAATGACAGATAAAGGCAAGGAGTTGATGTTACAGGTCTTTTCTGATTTTTAACTGTAGGAAAGTGACGTATCTATATAAAATTAAAAGAAAAAGCTTGCATTATTTAAATAATTTGCCAAAATGGAAACATAGATTGAGTAGAAATTATTATTTTCAGGATGTATCTGTTACGAAAGGTAGCGCTTCCTGAGATTCTATTCTTGATTTTTTATCCTTGAGGCGGGATTACAGAATTTCTAAGATGAAGGAAAATAACCGGCGACAATTTCTTAAAAGCTTAGCTGGACTCAGTGGTCTGGCTGCTTCTGCTGTGCCCGGAATGGCCATTGCCAAGAAGGCTGCAAAGAAAGCACCGGTGACTAAGGTCAGGGATATCCGCCTGTCAAAAAACAAAACATACGTCCGTCTGGTTTTTGATCTGGACAAGATAGCCGAGCACTCACTGTTTTCCCTGCATACTCCCGAACGTGTTGTGCTGGATATCAAAGATACCAGCATGTCTCATGGCATGGTCGATCAGCTGGCAGCCAACTCTTTAATTCGCAGTATCCGCAGCGGTGTTCGTAATGGCAATGATCTGCGGGTGGTGTTTGATCTTAGCAAAGACGTTACCCCCAGAAGCTTCCTGCTTGCTCCTTCAGGTAAATCAGGGCATCGTCTGGTGCTCGACCTGCACAACAAAAAACATACGACCACGACCAAAAAAGCCAAAAAACGCGATGTCATCATCGCCATCGATGCCGGTCATGGTGGTAAAGACCCTGGTGCAACGGGCCGTGCGGGCACCTATGAAAAGAATGTGACCCTGCAGATCGCCAAACGCCTTGAGAAAAGCATCAACCAGCAACGTGGTATGAAAGCGGTGCTGATCCGTAAGAACGACCGTTATCTGCGGCTGCGTGAACGTATCCGTAAAGCACGTGATCTCCATGCCGATATGATGATCTCATTACATGCCGATTCGTTCCCCGACCCACGAGCGCGTGGTTCGTCTATCTATGCCTTGTCTGTCGACGGTGCCAGTTCAGAAACTGCGCGCATGTTAGCGGATAAGGAAAATGCAGCTGACCTCCTGTTCGGTGATATCGACCTTGCCGTTGACGACCAGATGGTGAAGGAAGTGCTGTTTGACCTGTCCCTGACCGGAACCATCGAATCCAGTCTGGATATCGGCAGTGAGATACTCTCCCAGATAAAATCGGTAAACCGGGTGCACAAAAAACGCGTCCAGCAGGCAGGTTTTGCAGTACTGAAGGCGCCAAATATCCCTTCGATACTGATAGAAACGGCTTTTATCTCTAACCCGCGAGAAGAGAAAAACTTACGCAGCGCATCTCATCAGAAGAAAGTCGCTGGCGCGATTACCCGTGGTGTCGGCAAATATTTCTCACGAAAAGCACCGCCGGGAACATGGCTGGCCGAGACTGCAACTGAACATCACATAGAACATGGTGAAGATATCGCGAGTATCGCGACCAGGTACAAAGTTAACCAAGAAGATCTGCGTGCACGCAATGCGTTGTTCGCCGAAAACCTGAGGGCAGGCCAGGTTATAAAAATTCCAGTGAGTTGATAAATATAATAATAACAACAATAAAAACCCACGGATAAACTGCTGATGACCCTTTTTAGGGTCATTTTTTTTGCCTGTGATTTGTCTTATTAGGGTTCTGAGAGTGAAATGCTTTAGCTGCTACGCATTGCTTGAGGTCGCAGGAGCCGACATCAAAAAACATTATTCTCGCAAAGGCGCAGAGAACGCAAAGATAAAAACAAGGATATTCAGTGTCATCCTGACCGAAGCGAAGCGCAGTGGAAGGATCTTTCTATTTGGCCTACAAACAAGATTCTTCGACTCCACTGCATTATGCTCAGGATGATAAGAATAATCAAAAAAAGGTTTTCCTTTGCGTCCTCTGCGCCTTTGCGAGAGGGATGTGTTTTAAAGATTTTGACTTCTGTTTCGTATCTGGTGTTGATTTCTGTTCAATAGAATGATCTGCGAATGCTTGTTATTAGTGTGTAACGCATTGATTTTGTTATGTATATATGTTCTGTGTGTGGCCTGCAGTTAATAGCTTATGGCATAAGAATAATGATTGTTCGAACATATAGCTGGCATGATTCCAGATCAGAAACTCTGATTTTTACACCGATTTCCCTATTATTTTTTGAGAAAACCAGGGGGTATTTAGCAAAAAAAGTATTCCCTGAATATCCGTCATGAAAATGCCATTTTTATTCATATATTGCATGAAATAAGTGGTTATTAGCCGCAAATCTATCACTGAAGAGGTAGTTTCAAATAATATTTTGTGCGCCGGTTAACAAAAATAATATCTGCAGGTTTAAGGTGTCAGAAAATTGACGATTTTGTCACTTTGTGACATAAAAATTAAAGGATTATTTAGTTGTTAATTCTTTGATTTTCACTGACTTAGCGTCTATTTTATATCTAGTACAAAGCAAAAAAAACAATAACAAAAAAACTTATAGAAATGCAGCTGTTTCACGTTTTCTCAAACGCAACAAAAAACCTCAAATGTTCAAAAAAATATTTCGATGTTGAATCGCTTCAACTGAAATTTTTATCCCGGGTTCATTACCTCGGGTTACTTGCCTTGAAATACTGTAGGCCTGGAAATATTTAAGACCGGTTATTTATTTTGAACATTTTTGATAATAATTTTCTGAAGAATTTTTTCGATCGTTTTGTGATTATTAAAACGCAAAGCGTACACGTGTTCGCGTCTGAAACTTTTGCTGCTGAAAATAAAAACTTCAAAATCACATCGCTGCATTTCAGTAAAAAAATATTTATAGTATTTTTACTTGTTAGTAGCTCACTTCCTTTTTCGACAAACGTTTACCCGGCAGCCGGTGATGTCATAAGCAGCACCAGTACGGTCGATTATATTATCGGCGGTATCCCGGGTTCGAGTTCATCGACGTCATCTTTCATCGAAGACAGGATCATCAACTTTACCGTGTTGGAATCAAATGGTGGACTTGCGGTTCCGGTCATCAGTGATATGACAAAAGCTGTCATGCAGTTCACCGTGAC
>JADFWE010000375.1 GCA_015222915.1 Pseudomonadota bacterium
AGCTCGGTGAACATCTCGAACGATTCACGTTTATATTCCTGTTTCGGGTTCTTCTGCGCGTAACCACGCAGGCCGATACTCTGGCGCAGATAGTCCATCGCTGCCAGGTGCTCCTTCCAGAGTTTGTCGAGAACATTTAACATCACATGTTTTTCGTAATTGCGCATACCCTCGACGCCGACCATTGCTTCTTTCTGCTGGTATTCCTCGACGATTGCAGTCAGTATCTTCTTACGCACACCGCTCTCATCGAGCATATTGTCATCGTCTATCCACTGTGTGACCAGGAGCTTCTGACCGAACTCTTCTTCCAGGGCGGCTTCGAGCCCCTCGATATCCCACTGCTCATCCAGGCTACCTGCAGGGATGTAAGAACTGATCATATTATTGACCACTTCTTCACGGATGACCTTGATGGTCTCTGACAGGTCGGCTTCGGCCATCATGTCATTACGCTGAGAATAGATCACGCGGCGCTGATCATTGGCGACGTCATCATATTCCAGCAGCTGTTTACGGATATCGTAGTTATGACCTTCGACTTTACGCTGTGCGTTTTCGATAGCGCGGTTCACCCAGGGATGTTCTATCGCTTCGCCTTCAGCCATGCCCAGCTTCTTCATCAGCGAACTGACTTTATCTGAAGCGAAGATGCGCATCAGATCATCTTTCAGTGACAGGTAGAAACGGCTGGAACCCGGGTCACCCTGACGGCCAGAACGACCACGTAACTGGTTATCGATACGACGTGACTCATGTCGTTCACTGCCGATCACGTGCAGACCACCGGCGTCTAATACCTGCTGATGACGCTGCTGCCACTGCTGCTTTATCTCTTCTTTCTTCTCGCCACCGGCTTCTTTATTTTTTTCCAGCTCAGCGTCGAGATTACCGCCTAACACGATGTCGGTACCACGACCGGCCATATTGGTGGCGATCGTCACCGCTGCAGGCCGCCCTGCATTTTCGATGATGTGCGCTTCGTTCTCATGCTGCTTGGCGTTGAGCACGCTATGCTCGACCTTCTCTTTTTTCAGCAGGTCTGCGATATGTTCAGAGACTTCGATCGATGCGGTACCGACCAGTACCGGCTGCTTGCGCTCGATACAGTCCTTAACATCATCGACGATGGCTTTGAATTTTTCCTCTGGTGTCAGAAATACCAGATCGGTATTATCGATACGGGCAGCAGGTTTATTGGTCGGTATTATGACGACTTCTAGAGCGTAGATCTGTAATAACTCTTCCGCCTCAGTATCAGCGGTACCGGTCATACCGGAAAGCTTTTCATATAACCGGAAATAGTTCTGGAAGGTGATCGATGCCAGCGTCTGGTTTTCGTTCTGGATGGTCACACCTTCTTTTGCTTCCACCGCCTGATGCAGGCCTTCCGACCAGCGACGTCCGTCCATGGTGCGACCGGTAAACTCATCGACGATGACGATCTCATCGTTGCGCACGATGTAATGCACATCTTTTTCAAACAGTACGTTTGCACGCAGGGCAGCATTGAGGTAATGCACCAGGTTAATATTGGTGGCGCTGTACAGTGAATCGTTTTCGTCGAGGATACCCTCTTCGACCAGGATCTCTTCCAGTCGCTGATGTCCCTGCTCGGTGATATGAACGCTGCGATTCTTTTCATCGATAGAAAAATCACCTTCTTCAGGTTCTTCTTTCGTGGTCATACGACCCTGTTCCAGCTTTTTGACGATGCCTTTAAATTTGAGGTGCAGGTCACTGCTCTCACCGACAGCACCGGAGATGACCAACGGTGTTCTGGCTTCATCGATAAGGATAGAGTCGACTTCATCGACCACGGCAAAATAAGGATCGCGTTGAACCTTCTCATCGACCGTGAACGCCATATTATCGCGCAGATAATCGAAACCGAACTCGTTGTTCGTGCCGTAGGTTATGTCGGCAGCATAGGCCTGTTTTTTTGCGACATGATCCATCCCGGAGATACTGACACCGGTAGTCATGCCGAGAAAATTATATAAACGCCCCATCCATTCTGCATCACGTGCAGCCAGATAGTCATTCACGGTGACAACATGCACACCTTTACCCGGTAAGGCATTGAGATAGACGGCCAGCGTAGCGACCAGGGTTTTACCTTCACCGGTGCGCATCTCGGCGATCTTGCCGTTGTGCAGTACCATGCCACCGATCAGCTGTACATCAAAATGGCGCATGTCTAACACACGGCGGCTGCCTTCTCTTACCACAGCGAAAGCTTCTGACAATAACTGCTCGACTGTTTCACCTTTCTCCAGACGCTCGCGGAACTCCAGCGTCTTGGCGGCCAGCTGTTCGTCACTCAGCGCTTCGATCTCAGCTTCCAGTGCATTTATCTGGGCAACGGTCTTACGGTGTTTTTTTATCAGTCGATCGTTACGACTACCAAACACTTTTTTAACAGCCTTTAAAATCATTTTAATTCTTTAACCTGTGAACTCGTTAGAAATGAGAGTGCTACGATCGCTCAGCATCACCCTCGTCAAATAAAAAAACACGACGTATTATGCCTGAGAACCGTTGTCAGGTCATTTATTATCAAGAGGAATATCGATCAGAAACGGTGCAATCGTCGGTCTGCTAGGTGCTGTTCTATAACGGTTAGTTGTTAACGGTTACTTATTGAGCACTATTTAAGAGCAACGAACTTGGCAGGATTGATCTGCCGGTCTTTCTGTAGTACTTCAAAATGCACGTGCGGGCCGGTCGAACGTCCGGTTGAACCCATGAGAGAGATGGCCTGGCCTTTTTCTACCGTATCGCCGACAGCGACCAG
>JADFWE010000376.1 GCA_015222915.1 Pseudomonadota bacterium
CCGTCAGGGCGAAAGCGCACTACAAGCCAGCAAACGAAATCCAGATAAAGCCAACGAGCCAGAGAGTACGAGAACCGCAATGCCAAAGTAAACAAATAACACTAAGATATTCACTCATCCCTGCTATGCAACATGCCTACGCAAAAGACCTAAAAACAGAGTGACTCACCGTCAGCGCGAAAGCACACTACAAGTCAATAAACAGAATCCAAATAAAACCAACCAGCCCACAGTGTGAGAATCACAATAAAACACCCCAACTCTAGCCGATATCCAAAACTCCCTATAAACTCCCCCTATGCCATCCCCCAGCAAACAAACCAACAGCCTCGATGCCTGCGATCCTGCGTTAAACGCAACAGTATCCGCCTCAGCTGGCAGCGGTAAGACCTGGCTGCTGATCACTCGCATCGTACGCCTGCTGATCGATGGCGCTGAAGCCGGCAACATCATTGCCCTCACCTTTACCCGAAAAGCCGCTGGCGAGATGCAGATCCGTCTCAATGAACGTTTATTCGAGATGGCAACAGCATCAGAAAAAGAACTGGAAGCACTGCTGAAGATGATCGGCAGCGACACCGGCAGGCAGACCAGACGTATCGCCGCCGGTCTCTATGAAAAGCTGATGAACAGCCTGTACCCGGTGCGCATACAGACCTTCCATTCATTCTGTCAGGACATCCTCGCACGTTTCCCGCTGGAAGCCGACATCCCGCCGGGCTTTGATCTCAGTGAAGACAGCAGTCTGCTGGAACGCCAGGCCTGGCAGATCTTATTTGATGAAGCCCAACTCGGCAGCAGGGTTAAAACAGGCGCCAACCACACCGTCACCGACATCGATAGCAAAACACTCAACCAGGCGCTCGATACCATCATGCAGTTCTGCAACGGCCCGGATAATACCTTCAGCGCACTAAACAGTTTCCTGTCGCACCGCAGTGACTGGTGGGCCTATACCCGGCATACCGCTAAACCGGTCGATTTCGCCTGCGATGAGCTGGAAAAATCATTACGGGTCGACCCTGCTCTCAGCGTTGAAGATCTATGCGGTGCTTTTTTTACCGAGTCGCTGCAACTCAGGTTACAGGTGTTTGCAAACCTGCTGCGCGAGATAAAAAACAAAACCAGCGAGAAACACGCCGTCACCATCGACGATACCCTCAGTAGCCCATCTAGCGGCAGTTCTGGCAGCAGCAAAAGATTTGCCCAGATCAAAACCGCTTTTCTCAAAAAAGACGGCGGCATAATGCTGCAGGGGCGACAGCATAACGCTACGCTGGAAAAAAAACTGGGTGCAGAAGATACCGACCATTTTCTCGAACTACACCAGCAGATCGCTGACGACATCCTGCAGGTCAGCGAACAGATAAAACGTCTGCTCACCTTCACCATCAACACCGCCTGGTATTACGCCGGTCACCATTTTATCGAGATCTTCCAGCAGCTGAAAACAGACATGCGCCTGCTGGACTTCACCGATCTGGAATGGAAGTGTTATGAGCTGCTGCAGCATGCCGATAACGCACACTGGGTACAGTACAAGATCGACCAGCGTATCGACCACATCCTGATCGATGAATTTCAGGACACCAATCCGACACAGTGGCACCTGCTGTCACCGATACTGGAAGAGATCGCCGCCAATCCGGAACAGCGTCCGCGCAGTGTTTTTCTGGTGGGTGACGAAAAGCAGTCGATCTACAGTTTCAGGCGAGCCAACCCTGCGCTGCAGGCACAGGCGAGCCAGTGGCTGGCAGAGAGTCTCGATGCCCGCGCCACACCGCTGGATTTCTCACGGCGTTCGAGTCCGGCCATCATCCATTGCGTCAATCAGATCTTCGAGCAGGACGGCATAAAAGTCATCATGAGCGGCTACACCACACACGATACTCACCTGCGTGAACTGCCGGGCAAAGTTTCATTGTGCGAACTGTTTCAGCATGAGGAAAGCGATGACGACGAAGACACTGAGGATGAACAAGCAATCTATTTTCGTAATCCGCTTTTACAGCCCAACCAGAACACCGAAAAAACATTACGCCATGACGAAGCCGACTACATCGCCAGGCAGATCCTTCATCTGATCGAAAACGGCGAAAAGATAACGGGCAGCAACGGGGTCCGCACCGTCGATTATGGCGACATCATGATACTGATGCGAAATCGCACACATCTGGCCATCTATGAAGACACGCTCAAGCAGTTCGGCATACCGTTTATCGGCAGTAAAAAAGGCGGCTTGCTGGAGAATCTTGAGATACAGGACCTGACCTGTCTGCTTAATTTCCTGATAACACCCTACGATAATCTGGCGCTGGCTCAGATATTAAAATCTCCGATCTTCAGCGCCAGTGATGAAGACCTGATACTGCTGGCATCACAGGAAAACAAAAACTACTGGTATGAGCGCCTGCTCAGCCTGAGCGATGAGGCGTCTGCAAATAATAATGGTGTTGCGCTCAGTGAGGCATTACAGAAAGCCATCACCCTGCTGCCGCGCTGGCAGAAACTTGCAGAACAGCTGCCGGTACATGACTGTCTCGACAGGATATTTTCTGAAGGCAATATCGTCAAACGCTATATGGCTGCCAATAGAACCGAGAACATGCAGAAAGTAGCCGCTAACTGCCAGCGTTTTCTGGAGCTGTCGCTGGAAACGGACAGCGGTCGATATCCCAGTATCACCCGTTTTCTGCAGCGTCTGAACCACCTGCAGAGCCATTCCGGCAGCCCGCCTGAAGAGCCGTTAACACAGAGTTCTGAATCTCGGGTCACCCTGATGACCATCCACGGCAGCAAAGGTCTGGAATCACCGGTGATCTTCCTGGCCGACTGCAACAGTACCTCCAGCAATCGAAACGCCTATTCCAGCCTGGTGCGGTGGCCGGCGGAAAAAGCACAGCCGGTAAACTTTCAGTTGCAGCTGAGCAAAGAAAATACCGATTCCATCACCATGAAACTGCAACAGGACAAACTCAAGGAGCAGGCACGCGAGGAACTTAACCTGCTCTATGTAGCCCTGACACGCGCCCGTGAGCAGCTGTATATCAGTGGCGTGGCAAACAGCCGCAGCAGCGAAAACAGCTGGTACCAGATTATCGAACAGGGCCTGAAGGACATCACTGAGACGGATGACAGCATCGATGGCATCAACGCCAGAGTCTATAGACATCTGCGCTATAACGGCTCGGCATCAAGCGATGTCGAAGTCGCCGTCAACGTTGAAACAGGGCAAACAGGCAATAGGACAGCAGATAATAGAACGGCAGACATTGATCACAGACTGCTGAAACCAATCGAAAAATTACCGCCGTCATTTTTTATGATCGCCCCCAGTATGGACACGTCAGCACACACTGAAATAAATGATGCTAGCGGCTTATCCGAAGCAGAGCTACCAGATGAGAACACACGGGAAACACAGCAGGCCGCCCGATTAGCAAAATGGCGAGGCAATACCATCCATCACCTTCTGGAAAAACTGTGTGGTGCAGCTGAATACCCGGCAACTGAAGACAGCATAAGATCGCTGGCACAACAGCTGAAGATACAGACGGAACGACATCAGCCTGATTACCTTGTTTACCTGGAAGACTGTATCGAAGAAGCGATAAGCACATACAACCACGCTGAGCTGAAAGACATCTTCCAGCCGGCCGCTGATGACAAAACCTATAATGAGATGCCACTGATGTTTGCGCAGGGGCAAACAGACGAGACGCAGCTTAAGAAGCCGGTATACGGCATCGTTGACCGTATCATCAGGTCGAAGGATGAGATCTTCATCATCGACTATAAATCACATCAGCTCGATGCCGATGGATCACTTCGTGAGGCAGCCGCCGCATTCTCGTCACAGCTGGACTATTACCGTGAGGGTGTGAACAGATTATGGCCAGGCCATAAGATCAAAACCGGTATCCTGTTCACTCATCATAAGAAGATGATCTGGTCTGAATGAGTTGGCAGTTAGCAGTAAATTTTAAAAAAACAACTACTGTTTTTTAAGTGATTTTTATTTTTAACTGCCTACTGCCTTCCAACTGCCAACTTCTTTGTTATTTCCGAATCTCTTTAATCAGCGTATTTACCGGTACATAACCCGGTAATAGTTCACCACTTTCCAGCAGGATAGCCGGTGTACCACGCACGCCCAGCTCGCGGGCAACCGCCAGATGCTGCTTGATCGGATTATCACAGGTCTTCTGCTCTATCTCGCTGCCGGCTTTGGCCATATCCAGTGCCAGCTGAGGATCATCAGAACACCAGACACTGACGGTCTTTCTCATATCAGACGAACCTTTTAGTGGCATGAAGATATAACGGACTTCGACATCATACTTCATGTATTCGTCGATCTCACTGTGCAGTTTACGGCAATAGGGGCAATCGATATCAGTGATGACGGTGATGACATCCTTCACCTTCTCAGGTCTGTAGATCAGCATACTCTCTTCGCCAAGCTTGTCGATAACGGCAAGACGGATAACCGATTTGGCACTCTCACTGATGTTCTTTTTGGTTCTCAGGTCATACAGATCACCTTCGATCATATAACGTGAGTCGACACTCATATAAACGACCTGAGAACCCACGATAACCTCATAAAGACCGTCGATAGGTGTTTTGGAAATTTTGGTCGGTTGCACCTGCGGCATGGTCTTTGCCAGCGCCTGCCTCAGCTTCTCGACATTTTCTTCATCTGAGGCAGCCTCCGTCGCAGAGAGCACGGAAAACGATGTAAGGAAGGCGCTAGCCAGTAATAATAGGGGGAGTAATTTCATATTGCACACTAAGTTAATTGAACCTGCGGGTTAGGACAACGCGGATTATAGTAAATTCCATGCAATCTGAATAGCACGGTCTTTTCTCGTTACCCCGTTCAGGCACGGGGATGATGCTGGTGGTACATGTCACGCAGGCGCTGATCGGCCACATGGGTATAGATCTGTGTGGTGGAGATATCACTATGTCCCAGCAGCATCTGTACCACGCGCAGATCCGCGCCATGATTTAGCAGATGGGTAGCAAAAGCATGGCGCAGGGTATGAGGTGATAACTGCTCTGTTGCTATACCGGCGATTACCGCATAACGTTTCACCATGTACCAGAATGCCTGTCGGGTCATCGCGCCTCCGCGTTTTGTGACAAATATCTCGCTGCACTGGTGACCAGGCGTTTTACTGGACAACAGCTGCGGTCTCGATTGCCGGTAATACTTCATCAACCATTCCAGCGCGATCTCTCCCACCGGTACCAGGCGCTCTTTATTACCTTTACCTATGACCCTGATCACGCCTTGCTGCATCGATACCTGAGAGGTCTGCAGGTTGATCAGTTCACTTACACGTAAGCCGGTGGCATATAAAACTTCCAGCATAGCCCGATCACGCAGACCAAGATCATCCGATACATCAGGTGCCTCCAGCAGGTTTTCTATCTGCTGTTCATTGAGTGACGATGGTAAGGAATGCTCGCCCTTGGGTGACTCGAGCAGGTTTGTCGGATCTTCAGCAATCCTGTTCTCGCGGAGCAGGTAGAGATAAAAACGCCTCAGGGTTGATAACAGACGTGCCACCGAACGTCTTTTCTGCTGGATATTATAATTATGTGCGAGGAACTGCTGGATAACCGTAGCATCAGCGGAAGCCAGTGACTGCTGCACCGACACCAGCCAGAGTGCAAAACCTGCAAGATCATTCCTGTATGCAGAGAGCGTATTATCGCTTAGGCCGTTCTCCATCCACAGGTGATCGATAAAATCTTCGATCACCTGTTGTTCTGATCGTGAGAGTTTGTCGAATTTGGCCATAATCACATCGCAGTCGTAGTCCATTCATTATAGGCGAAAAAAAAGCTACTCAAGTAAATGAGTAGCTTTTTATTACCTTATAGCCTTGACATGGCTTCCGGTTATTTCTTACGCTTGCGGCTTTTAGGCTTAAGAGCTTTTTCGATCTTGGCAATTTCTTTCTTAGTCCAGCTTTCCACAAACCTGGCAACGGCAACTTCCTTCTTCTCAGCCATTTTCACCAGGTGTCCCAGACGTTTCTTTACAGTTTCAGCGTCTGATTTTGCTTCAGCCAATGCAGATGCAGCCCATGCTACGCGTTCCTGCAGCTTCTGTTTTGCGACTGCCGCATTCTCCTTAGCCTTTTTTCTGCGTTCCATAGCGGATTTTTTCTTTGCCGCTAAAGCTTTACGCTTAGCGGCTACGGCCTTTTTTTTTGCGACCGCCGCTCTTTTTTTTGCTGCTATAGCCTTTTTCTTAGCTGTGGCAGCTTTCTTTTTAGCTGCGGCTTTCTGCTTGACAGTCGGTGTGGCTTTTTTAGCCGCCTTCTTCTTGACTACTTTCTTCTTAGCCACTTTTTTCTTAGCTACGGCTTTTTTCTTAACAACTTTTTTCTTGGTCGCTGCCTTTTTCTTAACAACTTTTTTCTTAACTACTTTACGTTTCGGCGCAGCTTTTTTCTTAACAACTTTCTTCTTCACTGCTTTACGTTTTGGTGCAGCTTTCTTTTTAGTTGCTACTTTTTTCTTTGTTACAACCTTTTTCTTAGCAACAGTTTTTTTCTTAGCTGCAACTTTTTTCTTTGCAGTTTTCTTAGTAGTACGAGCCATCTTAGAAGTCCCCTTGTGTGAGTTACGTTCAAAAGTATAAAACTTTATTCTAATTTAGCAAACTTTTACAACAAATTACAATTTTTTTTATCAATCAAATAAAATACTTAAGAAAAATTTCAGTGAGTTAATGTTAATAAAATATCAAAGACATACATTTCATTAGCCATTTCTACCTGAAAACACTGTCTTAAAATCTAAAACCTGTTTGTATAAAACCACCAACAGAGCTCTCTGCGTAGGTTGCTGCAATATCAAGGTTAAAGCCTAACCAGAAACCGATACCTGCTGTTAACGCTGTATTCTTAGCACCATCAGAGATACCACTTGCCACATTTTTTCTTGCACCGACACGAAGCTGGGCAAAATCAAAAGCATTAAACTCGGCACCTACCGCAAGATACTGTGTTTTTAAATCTTCGAAAGTGGGGTTAGCTAACAGCGGTTTATTCTCTGACAGATCATAATCGACCGCTACGGTAAGAAACCGATTATGATAAGCCAGACCTATGCGTGAATTTGTTTCAAAGTTTAATGTCGAAGCACCCAGATCAAATTCGCCGGTTAAAAGATTACGGATATTCAAACCCAAACGGAAGGATTCGGACAGATCAATCGCGGCACCCAGATCGAAAGAAGTGAAATTGCCAAGGTCTGATTTTTTACCGTTATCAAAAACCTCCCTTATACTATTAACAGTAAGGATCGACTCACGATAGGTAAATGCCTGCAGGTTGACAACTTTTGGTTTGATACCGATAGACACCCTCCTGTTAAAAAACCGGAAATCCTTTGCCAGAGATAAACCGAACTCCGTCGCAATCACACCTTCCAGGTTCAGGATATTTTTTGTGGGATCGTCTACTTCCAGTATATTTTGTGAGAGATCAGTTACCGTACCGGCACCGATCGCATCGGAGCGGATACTCAAGGCCATGGCAAATGATTCAAACGCGATACCCATCGCTGCCACACCGGTGGCGTCAACCGCCATATCCTTACCATCAAGCCCCTTTACAACATTTAGCATATCATTGGATGCTGAGATTACACCTTCAGCATCACTTGCCGCTTTCGCTGCCTGCAACCTGTCGGAGGCAGCCTGAAAGTCATCGATATCGGTCAACAGGTCATCATCATCTCTGACAAACGCACCAACACCGATCAATAATGAAAAATCATCATCCGGCCGCTGATTGGTCAGCATCGCCGGGTTAGCCCATGCCGCGGTCGCCAGGTCGGCGGTAGCGACGGATACCCCGCCCATAGCTAGTGAACGGCCTTCGAAAGTGAAAGGAATTGCCTGTACGCTCTGTGACAGGACGGACAGCGTCACCGCGGTTAAAATTTTGTTTTTAAGTTTCATAATGATCTCGATATATCCGTTCTGTGGCTATCTTATGCGGGTATCCTCTGTAGACATCACCTGTGTACATACAACGGGGAAATCGGTTGGTAATACCCACCGGGAAAACGCGTTTAGATAGCGACTACTGTTCTAAGGGACCTCTGATTAATTCTGAATGAATAATTCAGTGCACAAGATACAATTTTACGAATTGATCAGAGGCTTCCTAAAAGCATATATCATAGTTAAGTAAACTCAAGGAACCGCTGATTATTTATAACGCTCATTCAGTTACTGAGGAGGATGTCGTATAAACTACGTTCTCCTCAGTAAGCATGGCATTCTCTGGTCGATAACATTTATAATGCCGAAAC
>JADFWE010000058.1 GCA_015222915.1 Pseudomonadota bacterium
AACAGTAGGGGCTGCATAGCCACTGGTTCATTTCGTGTTTTTAGCTTTTAACGAACGACGAATAACGAACGACGGCCAACGTCGCTTTTGTGTCAATAGCCAACATCTGTGTTCTGGCAGATGCTACTCAAGCCGCTTTGTCTTCATCATCGGAAAACACCACCTTGTTACGCCCCATCTTCTTCGCGCGATACATCCTGTTATCGGCGTTCATCAGGGTCTCTTGAATGGTATTAAACTGTTTGAAGTTTGATACGCCGATAGACACCGTGGCGTGCAGTGAGGGTGCGATATCACTGAAATTAAATTCAGCCAGGCTCTTGCGGATACGTTCCGCTACCTTGACGGCATTTTCAACATCGGTGTTCACCAGCAGGCAGACAAACTCTTCACCGCCGAACCTCGCAGCGTAGTCTATCTCCCTTATCGATAATTTCAGGATCTCGGCGAATTTCTTTAATACGATATCGCCGGTACGATGACCGAAAGTATCATTGATCTGCTTGAAATGATCGAGGTCGCAGAAACATATCACAAAATCAGAGTCATCACGTTCGCAGATGGCTTTCTGCTGGGCGAGCTGTCCCATGAAGTAGCGGCGGTTATAGAGTTCGGTAAGATCATCGGTGGTCGCCAGTTTTTTGTTAAGCTCCAGTGCTTCCTGCAGGGCAACGTACTGCTCCTTCGTCCGTTCGCGCAGGCGGTGTATCGATGAGCCGGTATATAACATGATGGTGATGGTGATGATGAAAACCGCCAGCTGTAGCAGTTCGAGTTTCAGATCGAGACGTTCCGGTTCGTAGATAAACAGATAGAGGATAATCAGTATGTAACCCAGTATGGCGAACATGGCGACACTGAGATACTCACGGAATTTCAGCTTGAAATAACCAAAACTGAACATGGCGAAGTAACCCATCAGCATCAATCCCCGCCACTCCTTTAACAGGTAGGCGATGGTCAGCAGGAACAGTGTACCCCATAGTAACTGGGCCATCGTCAGGCTGGGATCCTTGAAGCGTAGATTGATCCCTGATCTGATGAGGAAGGTCAGGACCAGGTATCCGGACCAGAAAAAAATGAGGATGGTTTCGAAGGCAACCCGATCGATCAAAAATAGATCGTTATAATAGAAAAAGATGCTGACCAGGGTGAACGCGAGCAGAGATATCAGCGCGGCAAGATGCCGCAACATGCGTAAGGACTGTTTTGGATCACTACTGAAAAGAAAGCTAAACATCTGTCGGAGTCGATCTCTGGTTCATATACCGGCTTTATCAGGCCTGAACGTCAGCGATAGCCTCGGGGAGGTCTGTCGTGTTACCTGGTAATTTAAAACAGCGATAAAAATTATCCCGGGTAAGCTCTGCGATATGTTCGATGCTGGTACCTCTCACCTGTGCAAGAACTTCGGCGACATGTCGGACATAAGCAGGCTGGTTCTGTTTGCCACGGTGCGGCATCGGTGCCAGGTAAGGCGAATCGGTTTCGATCAGCAGGTATTCGTCAGGGATATTTCTGGCGATGTCTCTCAGTGTATCTGCATTTCTGAAGGTGACGATACCTGAGATGGATATCATGAACCCCATCTCCATAGCCTGATCTGCAAATTCCTGCGTTTCGGTAAAACAGTGGATCACACCACCGCACTTCTCTGCATTTTCCTGGCGCAATATCTGCAACGTATCTTCACCGGCATCACGGGTATGGATGATCAGTGGTTTGTCGAGCCGGTTGGCGACCTGCACATGTGAACGAAAGCGCTGCTGCTGCCATTGCGGATCACCTTTATGGTAATAATAATCCAGCCCGGTCTCACCGATAGCGACAACTTTTTTATCGTTGGCAAGTTGCGTTAATGCCGTGGCTGAAAAGCTTTCGCTCTCGTCTGCCATGGGGTGCATACCGGCAGAGACAGATATGGTTGGATAGTCACGAACCTTTTCAAGCATGTGTGGGTATTTCTGCAGGTTGATCGAGACACATAACATGTGTTCGATACCCGAGCGCTCCGTATGCCGGATCATCTGATCGAAATCATCGTCGAAGTCTTTGAGGTCGATGCAATCGAGATGGCAGTGTGAATCAACGAACAATCAGGCCACCCTTAGAATATGTCAATTATGTTTGCAGTGAAATGCTGCCGCAGTTTAATAAGTTTATGGTGGAACACAGGGCTTATTACATGGTGTGCGTTATGCGATCAGACTTTAGCGAACCGGCGAGATGGGTTTCGATCTTGCCGCGGGTCGCGCCATTATCCTGATAGGCGAACTGCACGCCGACGCCTGCTGCACGGTTTCCGTTTGCCCCCTGGGGTGAGGTCCAGATAATCTTACCGGCGACCGGCAGACGTTCGCCATCATCCATCAGTGACAGCAGCATGAATACTTCGTCACCGAGGTTATAGCTCTTGTTGGTCGGGATGAATAAACCGCCATTCTTGATGAATGGCATATAAGCCGCATACAAAGACGATTTGTCCTTGATGCTCAGTGACAACATTCCGGGACGTGCTGTTTGACTACTCATATCTGATACCACCTTAACGCATTTCTCAAAAATGCACTTTATCTATACAGGAAAATTATTATAAATTGTCCCACGATAATAGCAGATTTTCCCATAATAGCTGTTCATTGACGGCAATTGAACTGTGGCGCAGGTTGAAATTCAGCTGGTCCTGAAAACGGTACAGTCGTAGCGGATCGATCTTCTTCGAACGTATCTTCAGCATACTACGGTGGGCTTCGTTGACGATACTGGCCTCTGGACCGCAGGCCACTATTCTGGACAGGTCCGATACCCAGTTGAGCATGGCTTCGAGTATTTTCACCTTGTTGTATCTGATCAGTTTCGCCGGGTAATCCAGTGCATTTTTTCCGGACAGTGATGCGGTCATGGCCTCGGCCAGTAGCTGATACTGCTCCGCCTCTTCGAGCTGCTGCAGCGCCGCCAGCGGTGAACCATAGGCCTGTCTCAGGGATTGTTGCAGCTGTTCGTCTTTATAGTTTTCACCCTTCAGACCATCAGTTTTTAGCCAGTTCAGCGCTGTTGCCTCATCAGGCACCGTGAAGCGCAATGACTGGCAGCGACTGCGGATGGTGATCGGTAACCGCTGCGCGCGGGCACTGACCAGTAACATCAGCACGCCCTTGCCGGGTTCTTCCAGCGTCTTGAGCAGGCTGTTGGCCGCTGCCAGGGTCATCTGGTCGGCCTGCTCCAGTATGGCGACGCGGTAACCGCTGAACTGGCTGGTCTGGTTGAGCTTTTCGCACAGATCACGAATCTCTTCGATGCGTATGCTCAGCGCCGGTTTTTTACTGGTGCTGTTCTTTTTGGCGGTGGGTTTCAGATAATGCAGATCCGGATGGGTACTCGCCGCCAGCAGATGGCAGGATGAACACACGCCACAGGCATGATGATTTTCATCCGGCTGCTTGCATAGTACCGATGCGGCCATTGAGACCGCGAAATCAGTTTTACCCAGTCCCTCGTTACCGTGCAGGAACATGGCATGCGGCAGCCTGCCGGTGCTGATCAGCTGATCGATCTGTTGCCATTGTGTTTGTTGCCAGGGAAAAATCATAAAACAGTGAATAGTGAACAACGAATAATGAACAGTTAATAATGCAGTTAATGTTGTGGCTGGTCAATGTCTGATTTTGACAAAGGAGACCTTAAAAAAACATTGCTCGCGCAAAGCCGCAGAGACGCAAAGGAAAAA
>JADFWE010000059.1 GCA_015222915.1 Pseudomonadota bacterium
AAGCTTTTCCTCGGCGTCTCTGCGCCTCGGCGGTGAAGTTTTTTAATCCTTGTGGATGTCGCCTATGTGTCAACAGCAGACATTAGTTTGTAAGTCAGGTTAGAATTTACAACTTACAACAAAATATAAAATACTTTAAACTAATAATATAAGATACTGATGTTATTTAAATTATCAAAAGAGTCCAACGGCGCACGACGCGGGCAACTGAGCTTTGAGCGCGGCACTATCGAAACACCTGCATTCATGCCCGTCGGCACTTATGGCACGGTGAAAGCGATGACACCGGAAGAGCTGAAAGGTATCGGCGCCGAGATTATCCTCGGCAACACCTTTCACCTGATGTTACGCCCCGGCACCGAGATCATTCGTAAACACGGTGACCTGCATGATTTCATGCACTGGGAAAAACCCATCCTCACGGATTCCGGTGGTTTTCAGGTTTTCAGTCTGGCCAAGATGCGCAAGATCAGCGAGCAGGGCGTGGTGTTTAATTCACCGGTCGATGGCAGCAAGGTTGAACTAACACCAGAGTATTCGATGCAGGTGCAAAAAGAACTGGGCTCTGATATCGTCATGGTGTTCGATGAATGCACACCGTATCCGGCTACTGAAAAAGAAGCCATGGATTCCATGCAATTATCATTACGCTGGGCCGCACGCTGCAAAACGGCTCATGAAGGCAACCCGTCTGCCTTATTCGGTATCGTACAGGGTGGTATGTATGAATCGCTGCGCCATGAGTCTGCCGAAGGTCTTACTACACTGGGTTTTGACGGTTACGCCATCGGCGGGCTGTCGGTAGGCGAACCCATGGATGAACGCAATGCCGTGCTGGACTTTACCGTACCCGAACTGCCGGCCGACAAACCACGCTACCTGATGGGTGTCGGACGGCCTGAAGACATCATCGAATCGGTCAGACGCGGCATCGATATGTTTGACTGCGTGATACCCACCCGCCATGCGCGTACCGGTTTTATCTATACGTCCAGAGGCATCCTGAAGATCCGCAACAGCCGCTATCAGGATGATACCCGTCCTCTGGACGAGAACTGCCAGTGTTATACCTGCCAGAACTACTCACGCGCCTATATCCGTCATCTGGATAAATGCGGCGAAATTCTGGGTGTTCGCCTGACCACTATCCATAATCTGTACTATTATCAACAACTGATGTCTGATATCAGGGATGCGATCGAAGCGGACCGCTTCGAAGATTTTGCAGAGGACTACTACAGGACGGTTGCTGACGGAATAGGTGACTAGGAAGCTCACCAACCCGTGGGGGGAGGGGAGCACTGCCCACCATCAAAACCGCCATCTTGCGTTAAGCCGTTGCGGTGGACAGTGTGTACACAGTGTCCACCCAGCGACGAGCTTTCTCCTACCGCTTTCATTTGCTCAAGACGTTAAGAATAAATTAAGAGTTATCCGTACAACTGTGGCATAATACCGCGCCATTATAAGTGCCCTTTGTCCATGATAGACCAGATTGTGAGATGGACAGAGAATCAGCAGGATTTCCGCTATTTCCACCTGAATGCACCGTACTAATTTTATTACGAGGTTTATTATGAGTTTCTTTATTTCTGACGCCATTGCTGAAGCAGCACCCGCGGCAACCGGCGCCGCACAGACAGCTGACCCTTTAGCATCACTGCTGTTACCGATCGGTCTGGTCGTACTGTTTTACTTCTTCCTGATCCGTCCGCAGAGCAAACGTCAGAAAGAACACCGCAAGCTGGTCGACGAACTTCAGAAAGGCGAGGAGGTACTGACCTCTGGCGGCATCCTGGGCAAGATCACTGGCATCAGTGACGATTTCATTATCCTGGAGATAGCCGATAACGTATCGATAAGGATCCAGAGAAGCGCGATACAGACGATAATGCCTAAAGGCACCATCAAAGATCAGAAGTAAGCACGCTAAAAAAACTGTCAAAAACAACTCTTCTTATATAAGAATAATAACGGGAACACTCAGCCATGCTGAATCAATATCCACTGTGGAAATACATCTTACTCATCGTCGTGTTGCTGCTATCCAGCATCTATGCTCTACCGAACCTGTACGGTGAAGACCCCGCGGTACAGATCAGTCACCGTACCAAATCACTGCAGGAAGAAGACAAACTGGCCGCAGAGCAGATCATCAAGGCAAATGATATCGCTTACAAATCTGCCGAGATCAACAATGGCCACATGCTGATCCGCTTCAATGATACCGAAACACAGCTGATCGCGGCCGAGACCTTAAAAGATGCGCTCGGCAAACAATACCTGGTTGCTTTAAACCTGGCACCTGCCACCCCTGACTGGCTACGTGCATTGAATGCCTCGCCGATGTACCTGGGTCTCGACCTGCGTGGCGGCGTACACTTCCTGATGGAAGTCGACATGGTCGCAGCCGTCCAACGCCTGGAAGAGAGCCTGTTGTCTGACATCCGCAGCTATCTGCGTGATGAGAAGATACGTTACCGCGGCGTACGCCGTGACGACAAAGGCCTGCACATCAATTTCCGCAAGTTGGAAAACATGCAGCTGGCCGCAGAAAAACTGCCGCGAGAATTCCGCGATCTGGAATTTACCGAAGATGAAGCAAGCCTGACCATCAATGCCAGACTCACCGAAGTGGCTGTCCGCAACGAAAAGAAATCGGCGCTGCAACAGAACATCATCACCCTGCGTAACCGTGTGAATGAACTGGGTGTTGCCGAACCCGTAATCCAGCAGCAGGGCGATTCACGCATCGTAGTACAGCTGCCGGGTATCCAGGACACCGCCGGTGCTAAAAAGATTCTGGGCGCAACCGCGACACTGGAGTTCCGCATGACCGAGGGCACCCGCGCCGAGTGGGCGGACGCAGAAGAAACCGGTCGTATGCCACTGAACGCCATCCTCTATCACGAACGCGATGGCAGCCCGGTATTATTGAACCGCCGCGTCATCGTTACCGGTGACCAGATCATCGGGGCAGCCTCAACCATCGATAGCCAGAAGGGTACACCGGCCGTTTCAGTCCGCCTGAACGGCAAGGGCGCCAACAAGATGGGCGAGACCACCCGCGACAACCTCGGCAAACCGATGGCCGTGGTGTTCATCGAGAACAAGGTCGAGACCAAAAAGGTCGGTGATACCATAACCAAACACCGCACGACCACCAAAGAAGTGATCAACGTCGCCACCATCCAGGGGCAGTTCAGCAACCGTTTCCAGATCACCGGCCTGGAATCCATGGAAGCCCGCGACCTGGCACTGTTACTGCGCGCCGGTTCACTGCGTGCGCCGGTCGAGATCATCGAAGAACGTACCGTCGGCCCAAGCCTGGGTAAGGATAATATCGAAAAAGGCTTCATGTCGGTGGTCATCGGCTTCTGCCTGGTACTGGTATTCATGGCCGTCTACTATAAAGGCTTCGGTTTGATCGCCAACGTTGCACTGACCGCCAACCTGGTCATCATCATCGCCGTGCTCTCCATGTTACAGGCCACCTTAACCCTGCCGGGTATCGCCGGTATCGTGTTGACCGTAGGTATGGCGGTAGATGCCAACGTGCTCATCTTCGAGCGAATAAAAGAAGAGATCAGGAATGGCAATTCACCGCAGGCGAGCATCCACGCCGGTTACGAGAAAGCGTTCAGCACCATCACCGATGCCAATGTCACCACCTTGCTGGCTGCCATCGTATTATTTACCCTGGGCACCGGTCCGGTAAAAGGCTTCGCCATCACCTTGAGCATCGGTATCCTTACTTCGATGTTCACCGCCATCGTCGGTACCCGTGCCATCGTTAATACGCTGTACGGTAATCATGAGATCAATAAGCTATCGATTTAAGGCCATAATTTCAGTAAACCGATATTACAAGAAGCATAACTATAAAGAATAAAGCATTCGACGGATAAAGATCATGTCACACATACAAGCAGCTAACGCCATCAAGATCAATTTTATGAACAAACGAAAACTGGCAACAGTTTTCTCATTGCTATTAATCATTATCTCGATCGGCAGCATCGCAAGCAAAGGGTTAAACCTCGGCATCGACTTTACCGGCGGCTATCTCATCGAAGCCGGCTACCAGAGTGCAGTCAATCTCGAAGAGGTACGCAGCTCACTTGCAGAGGCAGAATTCAAGGACGCACAGGTACAGAATTTTGGCTCGAGCAAAGACATCATCGTGCGCATCGCACCACGTACCGACATCAACAAGGCCACCATCGGTGACAATATCCTCGAAGTATTAAAGACCACTTCCGATAAAGAGGTGACCATGCGCCGTGTTGAATTCGTCGGTCCGCAGATCGGTGACGAACTGCGTGATGATGGCGGCATCGCTCTGCTGGTCGCACTCGGCGGCATCCTTATCTACATCAGCTTCCGTTTCCAGCTAAAATCGGCAGTCGGTGCGATCCTCGCCCTGATACACGACGTGATCATCACCGTCGGCGCTTTCTCTCTGTTGCAGATCGAATTCGACCTGACCGTGCTCGCTGCCATCCTCGCGGTGATTGGTTATTCGCTGAATGATACCGTGGTGGTACTCGACCGCATCCGAGAAGCCTTTAGAAACATTCGCAAGACCTCGGCTGAAGACATCCTGAACATCTCCATCAACCAGACATTATCACGTACCCTGGTGACATCATTGACCACGTTACTGGTACTGTTCGCCCTGTTTTTCTTCGGCGGTGAGATCATCCACGGCTTCGCGCAGGCGCTGATCATCGGCGTGATTATCGGCACCTACTCATCGATCTACATCGCTGGCAGCGCCCTGATGATGATGAAGATCCACAAGCAGGACTTCCTGGTCGTTGCCAAAGAAGAGCTGGTCGACGAAACACCTTAAGGGAAAGTTGGCAGTTGGCAGTTGGCAGTTGGCAGTTGGCAGTTGGCAGTTGGCAGTTGGCAGTTGGCAGTTGGCAGTTGGCAGTTG
>JADFWE010000060.1 GCA_015222915.1 Pseudomonadota bacterium
GATTCTATCCGTGAAGAAGTGGTGATGTCACTGGAATGTTATATCGGTCCGGAAGCCAATCTGCTGGCGACCACCGAGCAGCATGCGAATCGTCTGCGTGTACCGCACCCGATCCTGACCAATGAAGAACTGGCGGCGATAAAACATCTCAATCAGGGCGGCTGGAAAACCAGAACCATCGACATCACTTATGATAAATCTGAAGGTGCTACCGGACTGGATAAATGTCTGGACAGCATCTGTGCACAGACCAGTGAAGCGATCCAGCAGGGCTTCAGCCTGGTGGTCCTGTCCGACCGTAACATGTCTGCGCACCGTATCGCGGCGAGCACATTGCTGGCGACCGGTGCGGTACATCATCACCTGGTGAAGAATCAGGAGCGCACCCGTATCGGTATCGTGCTGGAAACCGGTGAAGCACGTGAAGTGCATCAGCATTGTCTGCTTATCGGTTACGGCGCTGATGCGATCAACCCCTACCTGGCTTTTGAAGCCCTGTTCCAGTCTCAGCGTGAAGGTCTGCTGGATCAGGATAAGTATGACGACGAAACCATCGTGGCTGCTTATCGTAAGGGCGTCGCCAAAGGCATGTTAAAAGTCATGGCGAAGATCGGCATCTCGACCCTGCATTCATATAAAGGCGCGCAGATCTTTGAAGCCGTCGGTCTGGGTGAAGATGTTATCGGACGTTGTTTCAAGGGTACGGCCAGCCGCATCAAGGGTGTCGATCTGGAAACACTGGCGGAAGAGTCATTACGTCGTCATGAGAAAGCCTACCCGTCTCGTGACCTGGTGCGTTTGCCGGTGCTGGATAACCCTGGTGATTTCCACTGGCGCAGCGGCGGTGAAGTGCATATGTGGAATCCGCAGACACTGGCCAATATCCAGCTGGCAGCACGCACTAACAGTAAAGATGCCTATAAGCAGTTTGCCAAAGTGTCGGATGATGATTCCACACGTCGTGCGACCTTGCGCGGACTGCTAAAATTTAAAGACGGCGTCAATGGCGGCGCTATCCCGCTGGATGAAGTCGAGTCAGCAAAAGAGATCGTAAAACGTTTTGTTACCGGTGCGATGAGTTTCGGTTCTATCTCGGCCGAGAGTCATGAGGCGCTGGCTATTGCGATGAACCGTCTCGGCGGTAAATCGAATACCGGTGAAGGCGGTGAAGATGCCTCACGTTTCACAGCGATGGAGAATGGCGATTCGAAAAGATCGGCCATCAAACAGATCGCATCCGGCCGTTTCGGTGTCACCAACTGGTACCTGACCAACGCCGATGAGTTGCAGATCAAGGTTTCACAGGGTGCCAAGCCGGGTGAAGGCGGTGAGTTGCCGGGCGGAAAAGTTGACGACAATATCGCACGTATCCGGCATTCGACTCCGGGCGTGGGTCTGATCAGTCCGCCGCCGCATCACGATATCTATTCCATCGAAGATCTGGCACAGCTGATCCATGATCTTAAAAACTCGAATCCATCTGCCCGTATCAGCGTCAAGCTGGTGGCAGAGATCGGTGTCGGTACCATCGCATCCGGTGTTGCTAAAGCCTTCTCCGATCATATCGTTATTGCCGGTCACGACGGCGGCACCGGTGCCTCACCGTTGACGTCGGTGAAACATGCCGGCCTGCCATGGGAGCTGGGTGTCGCTGAAACCCATCAGACACTGGTGATGAACGATCTGCGTTCACGTGTTGTGGTGCAGACTGACGGCCAGTTAAAAACCGGTCGTGATATCACTATCGCTGCGTTGCTGGGCGCCGAAGAATTCGGTTTTTCAACTGCACCGCTGATCACGCTTGGCTGTATCATGATGCGCAAGTGTCACCTCAACACCTGTCCTGTCGGTATCGCGACGCAGGATAAAGAGCTGCGCAAAAAGTTCAAAGGCAAACCTGAGCACGTGGTGAATTACCTGTTCATGGTGGCCGAAGATATGCGTGAGCATATGGCGTCACTGGGTTTCAGAACGGTTAACGAGATGATCGGCCGGGTCGATGTGCTGGAAGCAAATATTGCTATCGACCACTGGAAAGAAAAAGGTATCGATCTGACTGCGCTGTTGACGCCGGCGGTCAAACCGCATGAAGGTGTCGGTGTGCACTGCACCATAAAACAGGATCATGGCCTGGAAAAAGCGCTGGATAACGAGATCATCAAACTTGCCAGGCCTGCTATAGAGAAAGGCGAAAAAGTTTCCATTGATCTGCCAGTGGTGAACACCAACCGCGTGGTCGGCACCATGCTGTCACACGAGCTGGCAAAAGCGCACCAGGGTAAACCGCTGGCGGATGATACCGTTCACATCAAACTCACCGGTTCGGCCGGGCAGAGTCTGGCTGCATGGTTATACCAGGGCGTGAATATCGAACTGGAAGGCGATGCCAATGATTATGCGGGTAAAGGTTTATCCGGTGGCCGTCTCATCGTCTACCCGCATAAGAGCAGCAGCATCATTGCCGAAGAAAATATCATCGTTGGCAATACCGTGCTGTATGGTGCAACTGCAGGCGAAGCTTATTTCAGAGGTATCGCGGCGGAGCGTTTCTGTGTACGTAACAGTGGTGCGCGTACCGTCGTCGAAGGCGTCGGTGATCACGGTTGTGAATACATGACCGGTGGCCGTGTCGTGGTGCTCGGTGAAACCGGCCGTAACTTTGCTGCCGGCATGAGTGGCGGCATTGCTTATATCTGGGACCGGAACAAGACGTTTTCACCGCTGTGCAATATGGGTATGGTGGAGCTGGAGTCACTGGAAGCCGATGAAGATATCGATGAAGTTAAAACATTGATCATGAATCATCTGAGATATACAGGTTCCTCAGTCGCGCAAGCGGCGCTCGATAACTGGGATGAAACACTTAAACAGTTTATCAAAGTCATGCCGACGGACTATAAGCGCGTTCTACTGGAAACTGCGCAGCAGAAAGAAGTGGCATAGGCGCGCCGCTGCGCAGAATGTACTGAAATCGTTCCTGACGATTTTCAGTATACCGTCCATCCATGGACATAAAAAATGAATAACGGAAAAATGAATAATGAAGAGCGAAGTTTTTAAATTTTTCACTTTTCATTTTTCATTTTTCATTTTCGATTGAAAAGAGAAAAAGTATGGGAAAACCTACAGGTTTTAAAGAATTCCAACGCGAGACAGAAAAGTATCGTGAAGTCAGTGTCCGGGTAAAAGATTATGGTGAGATCTTTACCGGCACGCATGATATCGATCTCCTGCAGAAGCAGGGCGCGCGCTGCATGGACTGTGGTGTTCCATTCTGTCAGTCGGATACCGGCTGCCCGGTAAATAACCTCATCCCGGAGTGGAATGACCTGGTCTATAACAATCAGTGGAAAACCGCGCTAAACCGTTTGCATAAAACCAATAACTTTCCAGAGTTTACCGGCCGTGTGTGTCCTGCGCCCTGTGAAGGTTCCTGCGTACTGGGTATTACCAATCCTGCGGTCACTATCAAGAATATCGAGAACGCTATCGTCGATAAAGGTTTTGCCGAAGGCTGGATCGTTGCCAATCCACCTGAGAGTCGTACCGGGAAAAATGTCGCGGTCATCGGCTCCGGTCCTGCCGGACTGGCCGCCGCTGCGCAGCTGAATAAAGCAGGGCATAATGTCACTGTCTATGAGCGTGCTGACCGCATCGGCGGTCTATTAATGTACGGCATTCCTAATATGAAGTTAGGCAAAGATGTGGTGCAGCGCCGCGTTGATCTGCTGAAGGA
>JADFWE010000377.1 GCA_015222915.1 Pseudomonadota bacterium
ACACCCAGTACCGGTACTTCTACCTTCTCGAACATCTTCAGACCCTTACGTGCATCTAACAGCGCGATGTCCTGTGGTGTAGTAACGATGATCGCGCCGCTGACCGGTACTTTCTGTGCCAGTGTCAGCTGTACATCACCGGTGCCCGGAGGCAGATCGATGATCAGGTAATCCAGTGATTTCCAGCGGGTATCACGTAATAACTGTTCCAGAGCCTGTGTCACCATCGGACCACGCCAGATCATCGGGGTTTCTTCATCGATCATAAAACCGATCGACATGGCCTGCAGACCGTGACCGCCCATAGGTTCTAATGATTTACCGTCTGAAGATTCAGGTTTGCCTTCGATACCTAACATACGGGGAATACTCGGGCCGTAGATATCCGCATCCAGGATACCGACGCGCGCGCCTTCCAACTGTAATGCCAGCGCAAGATTGACCGCGGTGGTCGATTTACCGACACCGCCTTTACCGGAAGCGACCGCGATGACGTTCTTGATGCCTTCCAGCGGATTCATACCACCCTGGACTGAATGACTGCCGATTTCCCATGAAGCATCAACTTCAGCAGAAGACACGCCGTCGACCGCTTCGATCTTTTGTTTCAGATCAGCCGATAACTTATCGACGAAACCGAACGCGGGATACCCCAGAACAATCTTGACTTTGACGTCGCCGCCCTCAATAGCGATATCTTTTACGACACCGGCTGTGACCGGATCTTTCTCAAGATATGGATCGATATATTGTTTAAGGGCTGTTTCGACTTGTTCTTTAGTAACGCTCATGGCGACTCCGCTTTGCACCACCTGACAGGTTCGCTGATGACAGCAACTGGATCAGAAATGGTTGATAAATAGTAATAACTTCTAAAAAAGAGGGCATATTCTACAGCAATAACACCCGAACTTAACCTTAAGATTTCAAGGGAGGCTGAACCACGGTTCGTTCGCCCATGACAGGTTTCCTATTTATGTGGATGAAGTTTCTGCTTTCAAGCCGGCCACCGAGATATTTTTAACCGCTAAAAGCATGAAAACACCTTGCTCGCTATGGCCACAGGACGGGCATGAGAAAATAAAAACCCATGCAGATCAGGCGGTTTGGTGCTAAATTATGCGCCCCTAATATACCGAAACATTTTACCAGACCGAGCCCTTATGACCGCGACACGCCAAATTCTTGTCACCAGCGCCCTGCCCTATGCCAACGGCCCGATCCATCTTGGCCATCTGGTGGAATACATCCAGACCGATATCTGGGCACGCTTTCAGCGCCTGCGTGACAACACCTGCTATTACGTGTGCGCAGATGACGCTCACGGCACCCCCATCATGTTACGCGCCCGCCAGGACGGCATCACCCCTGAAGAGCTGATCGCTGCCACACAGAAAGAACACGAAGCCGATTTCGCCGATTTTCTTATCGATTTCGATAATTACTACAGTACCCATTCTGACGAGAACCGGGAGTTTGCTTCCAGCATCTATCTGAAACTGCGCGATGAAGGCCACATCCATACCAGGACTATCAAGCAGGCCTATGATCCGGAAGCTGAGATGTTTCTGCCGGACCGTTTCATCAAAGGCACCTGCCCGAAATGCGGTGCTGATGATCAGTACGGCGATAACTGCGAGGTCTGCGGTGCGACCTACGACCCGACCGAGCTGAAAAACCCGGTATCTGCGGTCAGCGGCGCCACCCCGATCGAAAAAGATTCTGAGCAGTACTTCTTCAAACTCAGCGATTTTTCTGACATGCTGCAGCAGTGGTTAAAAGAAGGCCACGTACAGAAAGAAGTGGCCAATAAACTCGACGAATGGTTCGAAGAGGGCCTTAAAGACTGGGACATCTCACGTAATGCACCCTACTGGGGTTTCGAGATACCAGATGCACCGGGTAAATATTTTTACGTGTGGATGGACGCGCCCATGGGTTATATGGCGAGTTTCAAAAACTTCTGCGACAGAGAAGGTGTCAACTTCGACGATTACTGGCGACCTGATGACCAGGATAATAATAAGGGCAACATCAAAACCGAGCTCTACCATTTCATCGGTAAAGACATCGCCCGCTTCCACACCCTGTTCTGGCCTGCGGTTCTGGACGGTGCGGGTTACCGGAAACCGAGCGGCGTTTTCTGCCACGGTTTTCTCACCGTCAACGGTCAGAAGATGTCGAAATCACGCGGCACCTTTATCAAGGCAAGAACCTATCTTGAAAACCTGAATCCGGAATACCTTCGCTACTACTACACGGCTAAACTGTCTTCCGGCGTCGATGATATCGATCTCAACCTGGAAGATTTCATGCAGCGCGTGAACTCTGACCTGGTCGGCAAGGTCGTCAATATCGCCAGCCGCTGCGCCGGTTTTATCACCAAAAAATTTGATAAGCAGCTATCTGCCGAACTGCCGGAGCCCGAACTGTACGACGAGATCGTTGCTGCCGGTGAACAGATCGCTGATCACTTCGAGAAACGCGAGTACAACAAAGCGGTGCGTGAGATCATGGCTCAGGCGGATAAAGCCAATGTCTATATCGATGAGAACAAACCCTGGGTACTGATAAAAGAAGAAGGACGTGAAGATGAAGTGCAACAGATATGCACCCAGGGCCTGAACATGTTCCGCCTGCTGATGACGTATCTGAAACCGATATTACCTGCAACGGCAGAAAAATCAGAAGCCTTTTTAAACACTGAATTCAAATGGTCAAACATAGACCAGCCGCTGCTGTCGCATGGCATCAATAAATTCAAACCGCTGTTAACACGCATCGAAAAAGAGCAGATCGAAGCCATGACACATGATTCCGTAGAGAATACTGCTGGCGAGAGTCAGCCCGATGCCAAAAACGGCAATGGTAAAACCAGACCGGAGGCAGCAGGCGGCTCTCCATTGGCAAAAGATCCGATTGCCGATGAGATAAGTTTTGATGAATTCGCCAAAATAGACCTGCGTATCGCCCGCATCGTAAAAGCTGAACACGTCGAAGGTGCTGACAAGCTGTTACAGCTTACGCTTGACCTGGACGGTGTCACCAAAAACGTTTTTGCCGGTATCAAATCAGCCTATGACCCGGAAGATCTGGAAGGCAAACTGACGGTGATGGTGGCCAACCTGGCACCACGCAAGATGCGTTTCGGCATGTCCGAAGGCATGGTACTGGCAGCCGGCCCCGGCGGCAAAGATCTGTTCATCCTCAACCCCGATGATGGCGCACTGCCAGGCATGAAAGTAAAATAATCACTGCGTTAAGTGGTGAGGATATTGCTTCAGCTTTAACGTCTGTGTACGGCCAGAAGCGGACCTCCAGAGAAAACTAAAGTCAAAAACTTTTCACCGCCGAGGCGCAGAGACGCCGAGAAAAACAAT
>JADFWE010000378.1 GCA_015222915.1 Pseudomonadota bacterium
TAGGATGTGAGATGAATCTAGGTTTTTACAGTTATGCAGGGGCGGCAGTTGCATATGCTTTTTTTGCTGTATTACTGCTTTTTAGCTGGCGCGAGAGCCTGCAGGGTAAGCTGCTTTTTATCTCTGCTGCTGTCAGCGCCTGCTGGGCGGTATTTGCGATACAGGTTTCACTGCATAATGAGTCGGCGCTGCTGCCCTATCAATCGCTGGAGATCATCCGTTATATTGCCTGGTATATCTTCCTGTTCAAATTATTTGATGTCTCATTGCCCGGTTCAGAAGCAGGTGTCGCGTCCGGTACGGGCGGGAATGGAAAAGCCGGTGGCCTGTCTGGCGACCTGACCGACGGGCAGCTAGACCGACGTGTAGATACGACGCGACGGGTCAATAACAGTTATCGCCGGTTCGTGCGTAAAGCGTTACCGGTCACCGTCGGACTGGCAGTATTATTTCTTGTCAATGAACTACTGGCGCAGATATGGGCGTTACCGGGTCAGTTCGTCCTGGGCATTACCGGAAATGTACTTCTGGCACTCGCCGGGCTTGCACTGATAGAGCAGCTATACCGTAATACATCACCGCGTTTTCGCTGGGCGACAAAATATCTGTTCCTGGGTGCAGGCGGAATATTTATATATGATTTTTACCTGTATTCCGATGCGCTGTTATTCAGGAATATCGATCAGAGCTTATGGGATGCCCGCGGTATCGTGCACCTGGTAGCGGTGCCTTTGATTGCAATATCGTCAGCGCGTAATAAGAACTGGTCGCTGAACGTATTCGTTTCAAGAGATATCGTTCTAAATACTACGGCTATTTTTGTCGGCGGTTTTTACCTGCTGGCGATGGCTGGTGCCGGGTATTACATAAGAGAGTTTGGCGGTAGCTGGGGTAAGTTCGGGCAGGTGATGTTCATCACCCTGGCCGTGGTCTTTCTCTTCGTGCTGGCTTCATCCTCACGGCTGCGTGCACAGATAAAAGTATTCCTCGGCAAACATTTTTACAAAAATAAGTATGACTACCGGCTCGAATGGCTGCGTTTGACCGAGGATCTGAGTGAAAAGGAAAACCATAAGGATCACTGTCGGAACGCGATAGAGGCAATGTCGCATATCGTCGAAGCACGATCTGGTCTTATCTGGCTGAGGGAAGAAAACAGTGCTTTCTATAATGTCGGTGAATGGCAGCACAAAAAGTTTGATGCTGTTCTGGCGAAAGAGGATCCTTTGATAAAGTTTCTCTCGGCAACCGGCTTCGTCATTAATTTAAGAGAGCTGGAAACGCATGCCGATGAGTATCAGGACCTGATCTTGCCAGGATGTATACGGGAGGTAGAGCAGGGCTGGCTGATCGTGCCGCTGCATGGACCGACTGAATTACTGGGGTTTGTGGTACTGGCAAATCCGCTGATGGTGCGCTCGATAAACTGGGAAGACCGGGATCTGTTGAAGACGGCAGCGAAACAGGTCGCAAGTTATCTGATGGTGCTGATGACATCGGCACAGCTGGCGGAGTCCAAGCAGTTTGAAATGTTCAGCCGGCTCTCTGCTTACATGGTGCATGACCTGAAGAATATTGCTGCCGAACTGAACCTGGTCGCCATCAATGCTGAGAAGCATGCGGCAAATCCAGCGTTTGTGTCAGATGCGTTTGAGACAGTGGAGAATGCGGCAGGGGATATCAATCGCCTGTTGGAGCAGCTGAGGAATAAACGTGTTCATGGTGAGAAAAAAGCACTGGTCGACCTTGATGAGATCATTCAGGACGTTGTCGAATTGAAGCAGCAAAAATCACCGTCACCGGAATATATCAACAGAAAGGATGGCTGCATGGTCTCACTGGAAAAAAACAGGCTGTCGAATGTGCTGGCGCATCTTATCGATAATGCGCAGCAGGCGTCTGAGCAGGATGGCAGTGTGAGACTGAGCTTGCTGATGACCGAAGATGTGTACGCAATAGAGATCAAGGATGAAGGCCACGGAATGGATGAGGACTTTATCCGCGATCGCCTGTTTAAAGCTTTTGATACGACGAAAGGCAATGCCGGCATGGGTATCGGTATGCATGAGAGCCGCGAATTTATCCGCCAGGTGGGGGGCGATATTATCGTGCAGAGCAAACCTGAAAAAGGGTCTATAATCACTTTATGTATTCCTGCCGCTTCGTCAGATAGCAAGCCCGATAGTGCTTCAGAGAGTATTGCTGAAGCGTAAGTCCAAAAAGAAAAATTATATAAAATAACCTTTACACTAAACGCATTTATCCAAGGGAAGTATTGATCAGTTATGGCTGATGACAAGTTAAAACCACTGCTGGTTGTTGAAGACAATCCGGGAATACAAAAACAGCTGAAATGGTCGTTCGAAGGTTATCAGGTCGTTGTTGCCGGTGATCGTGAAACCGCCATCGAGCAGATAAGGAATCAGACGATACCGGTTGTAACGCTGGATCTTGGTCTGCCGCCAGACCCGGCAAATGCCAGTGAGGGTCTTGCTACGCTGCAGGAGATATTGAAACTGGCGCCACACACGAAAGTTATCGTGGTGACCGGGA
>JADFWE010000379.1 GCA_015222915.1 Pseudomonadota bacterium
AGGTTATCCGCCACTTAACCAGGTCCAGCGTGCCAGCGACAAATCGTTGCTACACTATTCTTTTTATTCTTGAAAACACCCGCTTAAGTTTGAATAACTGTTATATTTTCTGCCGGAAGGAAATGTAACCAGCAGTTCACCGTACGCGCGCGCTCCAGCCATCTTAACTATAACAGTTCATCGGTAAATGTATCCCGGCTCAAAGGTGAATATACACATTAGAACGGTAACTCGATGAAATGCAGCACCATGCAGATGGTCGTAATAACTGCTTAGTAAAAAATATCAGCAACAAGAGATACCTGTAATGAAAATTGGATTGCCACTAGAAATCATGATCGGTGAGGGGCGTATCGCGCTGACACCTTGCGACTGCAAACAGCTCGTCGATGCGGGGAATACCGTCTATCTGCAACAGGATGCCGGTAAAAATAGCGCATACCCGGACAGCCTGTACAAGGATTATGGCGTCGAAATCGTTGCCAATGCACAGCAGTTATATGAACAGGCGCAGTTGATCGTTAAGGTCAAACAACCGCTGGCGCAGGACATTCAGTATCTTCGTCAGCACCACGTTCTGTTCAGCTATCTGCATCTGGCTGCGGATATCGAACTGATTGAATCGTTGCGAGCTATCGGCCTGTGCGCTATTCCGTTTGAATCGGTGGTCGGAGAAGATGGTGGCCTGCCGCTGCTGGCGCCGATGAGTCAGGTGGCCGGTCGTATCGCAATGATTCGCGGTGCCAGTCTATTGTTCAGAAACCGTGGTGGCCGCGGCGTGTTGCTCGGCGGCGTCGATGGCTCTGATCGTGGCCAAGTGGTGGTATTAGGTGCAGGCATAGCAGGCAGTCACGCAGTCGCTGTTGCCGCTTCGCTCGGTGCCTGCATTGACGTACTCGATATCGATGAGGAAAAATTACAGCAACTGAAAACGCAGCACCCGTCGATTCGTACACACCGCTCGACACCGGAAACTGTCGCCGAGTTATGCACGGAAGCTGATCTTGTCATCGGTGCCGTATTACTAGCTGGACGGCGTGCGCCGGTGGTGCTGCCAAAATCGGTGGTCAGACAGATGCATGCGGGCAGCGTCATCGTCGACATCGCAATCGATCAGGGTGGTTGTGTCGAGGGCATCCATGCCACCAGCATCGAGCAGCTGTGCTACAGCGAATACGGCGTGATCCATTCAGCGGTACCGAACATGCCGGCGGCCGTGGCACGCACTTCATCTCAATCACTGTCATCGGCTATCTTGCCTTATGTGCATGAACTGGCGACGATAATGGATAGCGATACCGAGTTATCGGTTACAGCACGGGAAGAAGGGGCACTGCAAAATCAATCATACAGGCAGACATCACTACGGCAGGCGATGGCTATCTGCCACGGTGAAGTGGTCGATACGATACTTCGACAGGAATTACAACGCGAGCCGTCGATGGTATAGAAAAATCTGAGGAGAATAACAGTAATACCGGGGCGCACCAACATAACCATTTGTGTAGATTCGGGATTCCGGGGACAGTATACCGGGGATTCGGGACTCTGATTCGGATTCGCGGATTCGCCGTCCCCGGATTCAGTCCAAATTCATCTAAATTAAGCTATATTAATAGAGAGTAATAATGCCTGGTTTAAATAAAATTATAAATATTTATGGAAAAAAATAACAAAGCTAAATATTTAGTACTCATCAGTATTCATGGACTGGTTCGTAGCCACGATCTTGAACTTGGTCGCGACGCTGATACCGGCGGACAAACAAAATATGTTGTTGATCTTGCCAAGGCGCTTGCTGAACACGATGATATTGAACAGGTAGACCTGATTACCCGTCGTGTTGTTGATGTGACTGTCAGTGATGACTATGCCATCCCTATTGAAACATTTTCAGACAAGGTCAGAATTGTTCGCATTGATGCAGGACCTGAAGAATACCTGCCCAAAGAACAACTGTGGGATCATCTTGATAGCTTTATGGATAACTTGACCAACTGGCTCAACACGCAAGCACATATGCCTGACCTGGTGCATAGTCATTATGCAGATGCTGGTTATGTTGGTGTACGCCTTGCTAACCTGCTTGGTGTTCCTTTGATTCATACTGGTCATTCACTCGGGCGAGATAAACGCAAACGCTTATTGGCCATGGGTTTGTCGCGTGATGAAATTGAGCACACTTACAATATGGTAAGGCGTATTGATGCAGAAGAGGAAATACTGGCC
>JADFWE010000380.1 GCA_015222915.1 Pseudomonadota bacterium
CACCTCTTCCGGGACGAATTTATTCGCTGCCTCTCCGGCCATCTTCTCTCCGGGTACTGGTACGATCTGTGGTTGCTGCGTGCTAGCTACAAGCTTATCCGAACCTGCCTGCATGCCGGCAGATCTGTTATCAGATGAGGCTGGTGAAGGAGATTGTGATGGCTTTCCAGTTTTCATCGCCGTCACATCGGCAGAGCTCTGTCTGACCGGAGTCTGATTATGGCTGTAACTGATGGTAGCCGGCGATGGCTGTTGCGCATTGCCAGCAGCAGTCTCTGCTGATTTACCCGTTTCCGATTCCGAGCGTTCGGCAGATAATTTCGCCTGCTTGTTTTTTACCGCACTGACGAATGTGCCGACCGATTCAAATTCACTCGACAGGTAGGCGATCGCTTCACCAGCCGGGGTATCTTTTCCTGTCAGATTTCCCCAGAACATGTAGCCGTATATAACTACCACTATTAACAGGATAAGAAAAAAATTACTTATTAACCAGCGAATAATTTTCATAACAACCTCTTATATTTGTTGAACATCAATCCAGCAACGTGGCCAGCCGTTTCATTTCTTTTGACGCCTTACCCATAGGGTCCAGCTCAAAAACCCCCAAACCCTCGCTGAACGAGCGTCGGTACGCAGTACGCTGGTACAGGCGTATGTCGATAGCCTTGATACCCTGCAGCATCTGCAGAGCCTGCTCAGCTTCATCCGTCTCGCGTACACCGATATGGGTATCCGCACGATTGATAAACCCCAGAACTTCTGTCTTGTTTTTCTTGTCGAGGTTATCTGCAACGATCTTTAAAAAACGCTGGGTCGACCATATGTCCGCCTGGCTTGGCTGCACCGGGATCAACACGCGGTCGGCCAGTGAGATCGCTCTCACCATCGCAGGCATATTACTTGCGCTCATGTCGACGATGATGGGGCATTTAGATTTTTTATCGCTGGCCAGACGCTCAAGCTCGCCGAGATCAGTCGACACTTCGACGATCGGTTCATAGCCATCTTCTTCACGCACTTCACAGACATCGACCAGCGTGCATTGCGGATCAAGATCAAAGGCTTTCACTCCCGTCTTATCGTACGCCAGCCAAACAGCCAGGTTAAATGCAACGGTACTCTTGCCTGTTCCACCCTTCAGATTTCCAACAACTGTCAACATAAAAAAACACCCAATAACATCAAAAGTTTAAATTCGTTCTACCGCGGTCTTTTTGACCTGTATCAACTAAACCGACAAATTAATGTTTATCCTCAGCCACCTCTTCCTGCAGCCTGCCCTGTCCGGAGACCTGTTCCGTTACCGGCTTAGCGTCCTGCTCCGTTTTCTGCATATCTGTCAGCGCTTCGCCCTGTTGTGATTGTGACAACGCCTGCTCAGCCTGAACCGCCTCTCGCTGCTCTTTCATCACTTCGTCAAATTGACGGTAACCTTCGGGTACAGAAAATAACTTCTTGCTGACCTTATCAACTTTTATACTGCGCAGTTCATCGACGATGTCATTCTGGTACTGCTGTTTAACGACGATGTCCAGCTCGTTGTCGTACCACTGCACACCCTGCTTCTCTTCACCGGAAGCACTGTATGCGATCATGATCAGCTTCCTGACCTTGCGATCATTGATAACCTGATCATCTTTGATATCGACCGTCAGACCGCTGCCGTCTGAGTTTTCCTGTCTCAGGATGTTTTTATAACGGCTATCGATCCATTGAAATATGTGGAAGTCACGTCCGTTATTATCAATCGTTATCAGCCATTTCTCTGCAGCTCGGCCATTCACCTTTGTTTTCTTAAGAAAGATACACTCTGCATCGGCAAACTGTCTGCATGGGTCAATATTTTTTTTGCTGTCTGCCTTTTTATTACTGGCGACGACTTTTTCATTTTCGGGCATGTCCCTGGTCAGATAATATTTATTCTCATTATCCAGCCAGATGACCTTGTTATTCTTGTTGTCGAAGATCTGCGCCATCGGCACACCATCCTCTACATATTCAAAACGTACGTTGCCATCCAGCCAGTACATCTTGGCATAACTGATATTTTCACCTCGGATCTGCACGGCATCAGCGGTAAAAGATGCGGCGAATAAAGTCGAGTATGTTGTACAAAGCAACAGGGGGAAAATCAGTAAAAATTTCATTTCAATCAGATAAAAAAAGCGGTGCCGAACCGGCACCGCCCGATAACATAAAAACTACTGTGCCGGTGCTGCAGGCGCTGCTGGTGGCGGTGCATACTGACCAGGACCAGGACCGTAACCAGG
>JADFWE010000381.1 GCA_015222915.1 Pseudomonadota bacterium
TGGTCAGTTTCTATCGTCCTTGATTGCTTTTGTGTATTCCGGCACCTTCCGGCGTCCTTATTCTGACGTCAATAAGCAGTGCCCATGAGTATGGTTGTTAAAACGGCTTTACGCCAGCTTTTTAAACTTAATTCTATGCGGATTTATCACCGCTGCTTCGCCCAGCCGCTTGACCCTGTCGGCCTCATATTCCGTGTAGTTGCCCTCGAACCATGTGGTCTTGCTATCGCCCTCAAACGCCAGTATGTGGGTGGCTATACGGTCGAGGAACCAGCGGTCATGTGAGATGACGACCACGCAGCCGGGAAAATCGAGGATGGCTTCTTCCAGCGCGCGCAGGGTTTCGACATCCAGGTCATTGGTAGGTTCATCGAGCAGCAGCAGGTTGCCGCCGCTCTTGATCAGTTTGGCCAGGTGCAGGCGGTTGCGTTCACCGCCGGAAAGGTCTTTGACGAATTTCTGCTGGTCTTCACCCTTGAAGTTGAAACGGCTGACATAACCGCGTGAGGCCACGGTGTAATTGCCGATGGTGATGTTGTCCAGACCGTCCGAGATCTCCTGCCACACGGTGTTATTGTCGCTCAGGCTGTCGCGAGACTGATCGACGTAGGCGACCTGCACGGTTTCACCGATCCTGAATTCACCGGAATCAGGTTTTTCTTCGCCGGTAATCATGCGGAACAGGGTAGTTTTACCTGCACCGTTTGCGCCGATAATACCGATGATGCCGCCGCGCGGCAGGTTGAAGCTCAGGTCTTCATATAACAGCTTGTCGCCGAATTTCTTGCTGATATGGTTTGCCTCGATGACTAGCTCACCGAGACGGGGGCCGGGCGGTATATAGAGTGACTGGGTTTCTGAACGTTTCTGGTATTCGGCAGAAGACAGTTCTTCAAAACGCTGCATACGTGCCTTACTCTTTGCCTGACGTGCCTTCGGATTCGAGCGTACCCATTCCAGCTCCGCATGGATGGCTTTCTGGCGATTGGCTTCTTTTTTCTCCTCGGTCGCGAGGCGGGCTTCTTTCTGTTCCAGCCAGGAGGAATAATTGCCTTCCCAGGGGATACCGTAACCGCGGTCGAGCTCTAAGATCCAGCCGGCAACATTGTCCAGAAAATAACGGTCATGGGTGACGGCGACCACGGTGCCGGTGTATTCTTTGAGGAAACGTTCCAGCCAGGCCACCGATTCTGCATCGAGATGGTTAGTGGGTTCGTCGAGTATCAGCATCTCCGGTGCTGATAACAGCAGGCGGCACAGGGCGACGCGGCGACGTTCACCGCCGGACAGTTTGCTGACATCGGCATCCCATGGCGGCAGGCGCAGGGCATCGGCCGCGACTTCCAGTTTGTTTTCCAGATTATGTGCATCCGAGGCCTGGATGATGTTTTCCAGTTTGGCCTGTTCGCTGGCCAACGCATCGAAATCGGCATCCGGTTCAGCGTAAGCAGCATAGACTTCTTCCAGCCGTTTCTGTGCATCGATAATCGCACTCAGACCCTCTTCGACATTGCCACGCACATCTTTGCTCTCATCGAGCTGTGGTTCCTGTGGCAGATAACCGATGCGCAGATCGGTAGCCGGACGTGCTTCACCGATAAAGTCAGTGTCTACCCCGGCCATGATGCGCAGCAGCGTCGATTTACCTGCACCGTTGTAGCCCAGTACGCCGATCTTGGCGCCGGGAAAAAAATTCAGGCTGATGTCTTTGAGAATAACTTTTTTAGGTGGAACGACCTTGCCGACGCCGTTCATGGTGTATACGTATTGAGCCATATTTTTCAGTTTGATTATTGTAGAGTTATGATTATTGAATCGTTTGATTATACAAAGAACTGTGTGACGTGTCCGTCTTAAAAAGCATTGCCTGTTTATCTTTAGGCTACAAGCAATTAATAGAGATGCCCTTTAGTGGCTAAGAAGTATGATAATGAATAGTGCTTATGTGGTAAGTAAGCAGAGTTGCCTTAAATAGTGATGAACCCTGTGTCTTGATGAATCACCCCGGCTAAATATCTACCGGGATGATACTCTGTAGCGGATTTTACAATTTTACTCGCAATCCCCATGCGTTGAGTTTGCCGGTATCACGCCCGGCATTATCTGATACAGATAACGTCCAGGTGCCAGCGCCGGGAGTATTTAGAAAAGCACTTATCGCCGGTAATATATCCAGATCATAAATCGCAATCAGGTTGTCCCGGCTGCCACCGCTCTGGCCGTGCAGTTGCACAGTAGTACCAGACGGACTGTTCAGGTTTACCTGCAGATCTCCGATCCAGGTGTGGGTTATGTCTACCCATACTTCAAGCTCCTGAACATTGCCTTGGCTGTTAT
Organism: Pseudomonadota bacterium; assembly: GCA_015222915.1. GTDB lineage: Bacteria > Pseudomonadota > Gammaproteobacteria > SZUA-229 > SZUA-229. The sequence goes on from JADFWE010000381.1 coordinate 2,338, forward strand.
TCTGGCCGATGATGTCTATATCGTCGGTGATACCGGTAGTGTCATTGTCCGGTATAGGCAGTGCCGGCTCCGCTTCAGCTTCTACCCATGTGCTGGCTTCAGCAAGAATTTCAAGTGTCCAGCTGCGTAAACTGCCGGTATCAATACCTGCATTGTCAGACACCAGAAGTTGCCATGGTCCGGTGATGTCGGAACCAACCAGTAGTTGTAACTCGGGGGCACTGTGTACATCGAAACGTTTATTGATGTTATTTGTGCTTGCACCCTGTCTGTCGTGTAAGACCACCCTGATATCATTGGGGGCGACGAGTTCCAGTATCAGGTCACCGATATAAGTATGGGTAATGTCCACTTCCACCGCTATGCTGGATACGGTACCTTTTCGATCAATAGTCAGCACATCACTGATACCTTCACTGTCATTGTCAGGAATGCTTATGTCCGGGTTGCCCGTTACGCGTACCATGCTGTTCTCGGCGGGCTCATCCAGTGCCGCGATAACTACCAGGGCAAAGTCCTGGGCAGATTCAGGTACGTTAGAAGCGACAACCTCGACCCGCCAGGAACCCAGGGCAGGTTCATTTACCTGAATGGCTTCAACATTGTTTGTTGCATCCATGGTCAGGTCTCCATCCACTGAAGAGTTGCCGGAATATCGCGTTCCATCCGGTGATGTAACAATAAGATTCAGATTGTTCACCAGGTTTTCACCGGGGTAATCGCTATAAGCCAGAACCAGGCGCAAGGGTATTTCGGTTGAGCTGATCATCAGTTCCCGTGACCAGATTTCACCAGTCTCCAGACCATCCGTTATGTCGAGGAACTCCATGCTGGCTGAATTACGCGGAGCAAGCACTGCTTGCAGGTCGATTTTGCCAAAACCCTGGTCATTATCGGCAAGTGTTCCCGTGCCAGCGATGCCGGGCAGACGCCGGGCACCGGCTATCAATACCGCTTTGATTAACGCTGCTGAAGGTTTTGCAATATTCGCATCACGCCGCAGGTACTGACGCACCAGCGTCGCAGCGCCTGCTGCCAATGGTGTCGCCATGCTGGTGCCGCCCATGTGGAAGTATTTGCGTGAGGCTGGAAACGCAGCCCAGGCAGTATTGTTGTTTGCAATCATGGTTGAGCGGGTGGACAGAATAAAAGTCCCGGGAGCCAATACATCGGGCCGGATGCGTCCATCTGTGGTTGGTCCGCGGCTGCTGAATGCAACTACCTGGTCGGGGTTATTTGCCATCGGATCATCTTTGTAAGGTGCCACAGGATAATCATCAGGCCACCAGTTTCCATAACGATTGCCATTAAAATTGGGTCGCTCATTTTCGCAGGCACCAACGCAAATACAATTTTTTGCGGTTGCTGGTGAAGTTACGCTCATCGGGTTTATTCTGCCGTCACCATCGTTATCGCTACCATCGTTACCGGCAGCGACCAGTACGCAGAAATCTTTATGTTCCCAGACGAAGCGATCAAGCTGCTCACTTTGCGTATCGTAAACGCCGGGATCTCCGCCCCCCCAGGAATTGGAGTGAATGCGCGCCTTGTTATCGTATGCATCCTTGAATAGTGTCTGGATATCACTGGGTATGCCGGACAGCAGGTAACGGCCGATCGACTGGTAGTAAGCAGCGTTTTTCCACTGCATTTCCTGTTCTACTGCCTGAAACACAAGTTTGGCCTTATACGCCAGACCACGAATTGGGCCCTCGATACCATCCAGGCCATCGCTGGCAGTTCCATCGCCGAGAACAGAACCTGTTACGTGGGTGCCGTGACCACTGTCGTAGTCGGCTGCACCATCATCTCCACCGGGATTATTGATGTAGGGAGAGTAGAAACGCTTGATCGGATAGCTGTTAATTTTTGAGATTCGCCCTTTAAAATCCGGGTGGATGGAGGAAGTGTCGCCAGTATCAATGCCGGTATCACATATCGCGACAACTTCACCCGCACCGTCCAGACCCAGGCCATTATTGCTGTCGAGAATCTGTGTGGCACCCATCAGGCGGGGCGACAGGTCGTTGCTGGTACGCTTCAGGCTATGTTCGCGGATGTTGCGTACGCCGTGTACCGCAGAAAGCTCGCGAATACGTTTTGCTACACTGCCGGTAGTTGCTCGCAGCGTCATCAGGCGTGCCGGTTTATCGCTTTCAAGTATTTCGAAGCCTAGCGCTTTCACTTCTTTTGCAGCCTTTTTCATGGACTCGCTATCGAAGAAGTCGACTATATAGAGTCCGGGAAGAACCAGGGTGCGAGGCAGTTCGGCTCCGGTTTCATTAAGCTTGCGTTTTGCATATTTCATCACTGACTGGGCGATGCGGTCACTGTGACAAAGGTGGCCGCTCCAGCGTACAAATGGCAATGTCGTGATTTTCTTCAGGCTTGATTCGTTTGCACGTACTACATAGCTGAATCCCGATGCGGGTGACTGTAGTTTACCTCCGGCTCGGGTCACTTCGCTCAGCCATTGTTTTTTGACGGGTCCGATGAACTGAACCAGGTAGTGGTGGTTGCCAGGGCTGAGTTTTTTGACACCCTTATAGTCAGGATGTGTTCTGGTCTTAGCGTGTTCATCAATCCGGGGCAGGCCGGTATCGATCTGTCGTTGCCCGACGCGTATAACATACTGTGCAGTTATGTCTTCGACCGGGTAGCGTGTGGCGATATCAGTAACGGCTTCCTGTTGCAGTTTGACGAGTAGAAATCCAGGGTAACTTTCGATAACGGGTAATTGTTCTGCCAGTTGATCCTGTTCGGCTCCGGATACAAAAATCTTCAATATACGATCCATGGTTCACTCCTTTTGAGACTTGTGTGTTGATATGATTTTTAGATGCTTATGTGTTTAAGGCAACTCTGATTAATTATCATATATTCTGCTTGTGGTTTAATTTGAATTGATTGGATGTCCTACCCAATATTGTATTGTTGTAAGAAAGAAAATCAATAGGCTAAGGTCGATTTTACTTCATAGGATTGCATGCTATAAATTTCTGTGCCAGGGAAAGTCATGAA
>JADFWE010000382.1 GCA_015222915.1 Pseudomonadota bacterium
GACGTTTACAGGAACTGGAGACACAGCTGACCCGCTGATCGAAAGTCCGGCGACCGGAAGCAATGTATCTGACACCCCGATCCGGCCTGCAAGCCCTGAACGGCTAGCAGTGGAAACAGTGTATAGATAAGTTATATCTTAAGGTACAACCAGCCGGCAGCCGTTCTCCTGGCAACCTGCTCAGCCGCTGACGGCGTAATCATTATTGATCGCATCAACTGTATCGGGTCACCTGCAGCTGCAAGTTCCGCCAGACTCTTCGCACAGGCTACCACTTCAAAATTATCAAAACGACTGGCAAGCAGTGAAAGCTGATCGGCATGACGTGAAGTTTCGGCATCCAGCACTTTTACCCCTTGAGCATTCGCAACGACCTCCAGCTCAAACGATGATTTTTTCCGACTGTCTAACAGTGCTTCGATAGCATCGATGGTTTCACTAAAACTTTTCGGATCATATTGCGACACGTTGATAACCACATGTTGATTATCGCCGACAGCATCATCGATAGAAGAAACAGGTAGCGGCTCAGTGCTATTGATCAGCTGCCTGGCAATGATCAGGTTATCATCATCACTGACATCGTAGACAAACATCATGGCTGCCATAGACAACAGAACAAAACTTGCAGCCAGCGCCCTGTGCCGGCTTACGAATGCCGCGCAACTAAAAGGTTTGTTCTCAACACGCCTGCCGCCAATGTCTGCATATGTCAGCTGAACCTTTTCCTTGAGCATACGGGTCTCATTGATCCTCTGCGCAAGTGACTCATCTTTCTCTTCGTCAAACAGCAGTCGAGCACGTTCTTCACTTTCGAGCTCACCATCGATGAAAGCGCTGATATATTCATCTGAATAAGTATTCTTCTTTCTCATTTCACCACCTTGAGATTTGCCCCATGCTGTCTTTTATCATTACCTGTCATTGCTGGTTGATCTAACGTTTTTTTCAGTGACTGCCTGGCGCGGTTGAGCCGACTCATCACCGTACCCGGCGGTATGCCGAGAATGTTTGAAACTTCGGCGTATGAGAAACTTTCGATATCGATCAATGTAATAACCTGACGGTGTTTGAGTGGCAGACCGGCGATTGCCTCTCTGACCGATATCAACATCTCGTTTCTCAGGTTAATGGTTTCAGGTGTGTCAGGTGAAAAAAGCTTGATCTCATCGACATCGATCTCTTCCCTCCTCTTTCTGCACAGATCGATAAAACAGTTAGACAACACACGGAACAGCCAACTGTCCATGGCAGCAACATCCTTGATCTTGTCGACGTTATGCATGGCCTTGATCATCGTTTCCTGCACCACCTCATCAGCCACATCCCGGTTATGCGACCACGCATAGGCCATGCGAAACAGACGGCCACGTCCAGCTTCCAGCCGTTTGCACAGCTTACGTTGTCTCGCAGATAACAGCAGAAGGCTCTTTATCGAACTCAATGGTTTCTCCTCATCTCCCCTATAGACGCATCTTTTCTGAAATTTATTCCTTTTTTTACATTTTAATTTCACGGGCATCATCAATCGTCCAGGGACGGTGGAACATAAAAATTATTACTGCACATTATGGAATAAATTTACAAAACATCTCGTCAGGTATCTGTCGGTGTATAAAAAGCAGACCTTTTAGATCATCAGTTTTTTATACAGCGTACTCACAGCAACTTATATTAAAAAATGCGGAGTAAAACCAAATGAAAAAAACTATGACTATAACGGTACTTACAGCAGCTATAGCTATGCTGACCAGTGCAGCATATGCACACGATGGTACCAACGAGGCCGGCACACCGGTCTGCCTGGAAGCCAACTATATGGTCTCTGATGCGATGAACGCACCGTTTGCCAGCGCCAACGGTCCGGGACAGGTGGTCGAACAGAATATCATCACCGGCGAGCGTGGCATCACGGTGGCCAACCCTTTTACTGATCCGACAAACACCGATGTCTGCCCGCCCGAGATGGAATGTCCCGGGCCATGGAAACCGACCGGAAACTTTTCAGGCGGCATGAACGGTCACGCCTTTATCACCAGTGCCGCCCAGCAGGCATTAACCGAATTTCAGCGTGATGGTACGCCGGTCCGCACGGTATCTTATCGCCCCCTGTTAGGCAATCCAACCGGGCCGGCAGGACGCGGCACGGTACCGAGACCACTGGGCACTCAGATCCTGCCGAACGGAAACCTGCTACAGGCTATCTGTGATGCCAATTTTTTCAATGCTCAGAATTCCGATGTTGCACCAGAGGGCGGGCTTGAAGCCAACCAGTATTTCCCACCGGTCAACAACACTGCTGCGCGTGCAGCCAATAGCCGGATACTGGTCATCGACCAGGAAACCATGCAGGTTATCGATGAATATTCACAGCCCAAAAGAGGCAAACCCGGACATGATCTATGGGGCTGTTTTGCCGGCATCATGACCGATTCGGATTACATGTATGTCAGTACGTTTCATGGTGGCGCCATCCTGAAAATCGACTGGCGCGCTGGCGTTGACAAACACAGTCGTGGTGTAGGATCGAACAAACCATTTGAGGAAGATGAACCGTTCGAATTAGGTAAGAAGAAAAATCGTGCAAAAGTAGCAGGCATTATCGATTTTGTCGGTGGTCCCGCAAATAACCCGCACCGTCGTGACACCCTGCGTGCTATCAGCTTCGACGAGTCAGGTAATGTCTATGCGACCAACCGTCGACGTTCACGGGAATGCCTGCGTGGCGAAGTTGGACCCGGTGGCTGTAATCCAGGCGTATTCCGCCAGCGTATCAGTATCGATATCATCGATATCGATGACGGCGAAACAGATGAAGATGCAACCCTGGCACTTGATCCTGGCATCAACGTCATCGCCGGCATCCGTATCAATCGCATGTCCGCACCCGGTTGCGACTTCGTTATTGCTGAAGGTGGCACACAGGATGACTGTGATGTCGAAACACTTTATGTCGCTGCATCGGCCATGAACCCGGGCTGCGTCAACACCGGTACGGTACCACCTAACCCCTGCTTTACCCAGGGCGGTTACGTCGCTGAATATCGCATCGATGCTGCACATCTCGATGGCGGCTCAGCATGGGGTGGCGGTACATGTATTGGCGATCCAAATGATGCCGTCGGCAATACAGGTTGCGCCTTACCCATCGCCACCTTCGGTGGCGAAGCCAATGGTGATAGCAACATTGATCCGCGCATGTTAATGCCGATCCAACGTGCATTCCTTCAATAATCATATCGATGGGCAGATTTTATAAGAGCCCATCTATGATCCGGGCTTCTGGCGGGTATTTCAGTACTCGCCAGAAGACTCCTAATCAATATGAATAACTTATACGACAGGAAACCTCCATGAAGAAAATAATATTGATCGCTTTATTATTTCAACTCAACGCCTGTTACTCAGACAACCAACGGCAGGCATCGCAGCAGACGTCACCCGTAGATAAATTGACCGCACAGGAAGTTACCGGCCGGGTATTGCAATATGGACTCTATACACTGGTGTCAGGTGGCGAGGTAGTCGATGATCCGAAAACGAGCACCGGCAAAGGTGTATCGAAACCCGTGATTACGCGAGACAGGACTGTAGAACGTATCCCCCTGGTCCGCGATAAATACATGGCCTATCAATACCGCCTGAGTAACATACCTGAAAAAAGCAGGGTGAAACTGCGTCGCGTACTCAGACACCCTGAATTTAGATTGCCTGACGGTACCACGTCTACCGGCTCAGACTTCAGCATCACCAAAAGATTAAATCGCGGTAAGGTTTTTGCCTATGACGCCTATGCATTAAATGAAGATTACGAGATGGTCGAAGGAGAATGGACCTTTCAGATATGGTACGAGGATAAGAAGCTGGTCGAACAGAAGTTTATTACCTATCATCCAAATGAAGAAGAGATGGCCAGACTTACCGCACCTTCCTGGCTGGATAAAAAAGCGATGAAACGAGTTACAGTACAGGCTAATACTAAAGAGAGGGCTACCTTCTAATGGAGCAGATACAACGCTTTTCGATTATGGATGTTAACGATATACATCTCCTACCAAATATCTA
>JADFWE010000061.1 GCA_015222915.1 Pseudomonadota bacterium
AACCAGGTCACATTAGAAGAATGGGATGACAGCGCTTTTTCACGAAAGGATTCTATCTCTGAGATGTTCTGTTTATCAAAATCACTTACTTCTGTAATGTCCTGCGACTCATCTAAACTGTTCTTTGATCCTAGACTCATTATTCCACTACCTGTGCTGTCTTCTCTTAAATCGCTGAATTGCTCTATCAGTAATACTGATCGAGCACGAATATTAACATATTATTCAATTAGAATGTGTTTAGCCCTGTTTATTATCAATCACTTACAGACTCACGTCGTGCAAATTCTCAAGGATTAACGAATAGTGCCAGCTGCCGTTTTTAAGGTTACAATGCCGCCCCATGTTACAAGCGATTAACCTGGGCATTCGACGCGGCGTCAAACTGCTGTTTAAAGATACCAGTTTCCAAATTCATCCAGGACAGAAAGTCGGCCTGACCGGTGCTAATGGCACCGGCAAATCCAGCCTGTTCGCTCTGATCTTAAGGCAGCTGCAGTCTGACAGCGGAGATTGCATCTACCCTGATAACTGGGTGATCGCCCATGTCGCGCAGGAGATTCCTGACGGTGAGCAAAATGCGCTGGATTTTGTGCTGGACGGGGATATCGAACTGAGACAGGTGCAGCAGTCGATAGCAGAAGCCGAAGAAAATAACGAAGGCATCCTGCTGGCAACACTGCACACCCATCTGGATAACATCGACGGTTACAGCGCTAATACCCGCGCCAGCCAGTTGCTCGCCGGTTTAGGATTCGCCCGCAGCGATGAATCGCGCAGCATCAATGAATTCTCCGGCGGCTGGCGCATGCGACTGAACCTGGGTAAGGCGCTGATGTGCCGCTCCGACCTGTTACTGCTGGACGAGCCGACCAACCATCTCGACCTCGACACCATCATCTGGCTGGAATCATGGTTAAAGGCTTATCGCGGCACGCTGATGCTGATCTCCCATGACCGTGATTTTCTGAATAATATCTGTACCCACATCGCCCACCTGGAACACCAGAAGATACAGCTCTATACCGGTAACTACACGGCCTTCGAACGCATCCGCGCCGAACGCCTGGCGGCGCAGCAATCTGCTTTCGAGAAACAGCAGCGAAACATCGCCCACATCGAGTCCTATATCACCCGTTTTCGCGCCAAAGCCACCAAGGCAAAACAGGCGCAGAGCCGACTGAAAGCGCTGGAACGCATGCAGACCATCGCACCGGCGCATGTCGATTCACCGTTTCATTTCTCCCTGTTCGAACCGGAGAAGATCCCCAACAGCCTGCTGCACATGGAGAACGTGTCGGCCGGTTACGGCACAGGGGACAAACGGATCCAGATAATAAAAGATGTCGACTTTCAGCTGCTGCCCGGCGACCGTATCGGTTTGCTTGGGCCCAACGGTGCCGGTAAATCGACCTTCATTAAGATACTGGCCGATCAGCTGAAAATACAGCAGGGCGAGTTTCACCTGGCCAAAGAAACCCGCATCGGCTATTTCGCACAGCACCAGATCGAACAGCTGCATGATGAACATTCACCCATAGAACATCTGCAGCAGATCGATAAAAATGCCCGTGAGGCCGACCTGAGGAACTACCTGGGCCGGTTCGGTTTCTCCAATGACATGGCACTATCGAAGATAGAGAAATTTTCCGGCGGAGAAAAATCCAGGCTGGTACTGGCGCTATTGATCTATCAGAGGCCGAACCTGCTACTGCTGGACGAACCGACCAACCACCTCGATCTGGAGATGCGTGAAGCACTGGCCGAGGCCCTGCAGGATTTCTCCGGCGCCATGGTCATCGTCTCACATGACCGTTACCTGTTAAGTGTCACCTGTGACCAGCTGCTGCTGGTAAACCAGCAGGCGGTCAGCGAGTTTCCTCTAAGTCTGGACGAATATCCCAAATGGCTGAGCGAACACAACAGTTCACGGCTCAGAGATCTGAACACCTCACCTGAAAATGCAACCGGCCGAGCTGCAACCGGCAGTGCCGATAGCAGGCCGGCCGAGCTGTCGAATAAAGACAGAAAACGTCAGGAAGCCGAGCAGAGAAAAAAGACCCAGCCCCTGAGAAAAAAGATCCAGAAGATAGAAGCCAACATGGAAGAATCTTCACATAAACTGGAAGACATCAATCAGCAGCTGGCTGAGAGCGACATCTATTCCGATACGAACAAGCAGAAACTCCAGGCCCTTCTCCTGGAGAAAGCAGATCTCGAAAAAACACATGAACAGGCAGAACTCGAATGGCTGGACGCCAACGAAGAGCTGGAGAACATGTCATAAAGCGATTAGACTCAGAGCACACCTGGTTGTTGCTTTCTGAAATCAAAGGGGATCAGCATGAAAAATGGATTCACCTACCCGGAACCTGCAAGTACCGGGGTCTCAAATTCTTACGGGACTCACACCCACCTGTGTGAAGTCTGTGACAGCGTAATCCCCTACCCTGACTCTCTGACGGTTACGGATCAGGGTTACGCGGTATGTCGCTCTTTTTCATGCAAGAGGATCATGCAGCAGAAAGAGATCATGCCGGCGGCGCAGTTCGAATCACAACTCGCATTCAACAGAAAACTGCTGAGCCAGCGCCGCGAAAAAGACCGCATAAGAAAGCAGCTCGTCGATAAAATCACCAGCAGAGAACGCAAGGAACATGAGTCAATCTTTCAGGAGACCTTGAGTACCAACCCTGATCTCTGTGAAGATAACACTCACCTTATCGTCATACCGTCAGGCAACTGCGAGATCGTAGCTGCTGACGAGGAGCGACAGACGAGATACATCGAACACCTGAACGATATCGTCGACCAGGCCTGTGAATACGCCGACGCATCGCAGGTCATACATGACGAGCACCACGATGCTTACGCAAAGCGACTGGCTGTTGATCATCGTCTAGATAACAACCCTGAACTGCGGGTACTGAGCGATGATCTCTGCAGTCTGTGCAGGGGCGGATGCTGCGCTTCCGGTAAGGAACACGCCTACCTCTCGGTTTTCAGCATGCGGCGTCATATGGATGAGAACCCGGAACATACCGCGGCGCAGATCATCGACCTCTATCGTTCGAAGATGAGCGATGAGAGCATCGGCAACTCATGCATCAATCACACCGCAAACGGATGCGCACTACCCAGACATCTACGTTCGGATATATGCAACGGTTACTATTGTGACTCTCTGAAGTCGTATCAAAAAAAAATGGACGACAGAAAACCTTCCGGGGCGGTTCTCGTCATCCAGCGTTCATCGTCTTACTGGAATAAATTTGAACCCGGGGTCTATAACAAGATCGTAAACGTTGCCCTTATCAGAAACAGAACTGACACTTCCCGGGCGATGGATAGCGACGGGTAGCGATGTAGTAAGGCAAGCCGTCAGTGATCTGACAACTGATGCGAATATCGCCGGTAAAACCACTTCATAGCAAAAGGTGGAATAATCGTCGTCAGCACGATGACCAGCACCATACCGGCATGTATCTCATTATCAAAGATACCGCTCAGACGGCCGAGCTCGACAAAGATCAATCCGACTTCACCACGCGGCACCATGGACATGCCGATCATCATCCTCGATGGCCCGCTCTCGCGGATCACGAATGCACCGACCATTTTTCCCATTATAGCGATCGACAGCAGTACCGCAGTAAATATCCAGATATGCATCGATGACCAGTCGATCTCACGCAGATTGATCGACAGGCCGACCACGACAAAGAATATCGGGGTGAACAAACTGATGATGGGCTGCATCTGCTGCTCGATGGTTTTAGAAAAGCCTTCATCGCTGCGCAGACTGATACCCAGCGGCAGGAAAAAGCGGCGAGAGAGAGCGATACCTGCAGCAAAGCCACCCAGCAGCTCCGGTGCACCGATGACGTGCGCCAGCCAGGCAAAAAACAGCACCATAGAAACGATGGTGGTCGGCAGCAACCCGGGGATCTCGCTGACCCGGTTGAAGTGTTTGATGATGACCGACATCAGCTTCGCCATGATCGGTGCCAGCACAAAAAATGTACTGATGAAGATCAGTACCTTGCCGGCGTTGACCCAGTTGATACCGCCCCTGGTCGAGAACTCATACAACAGAGCAAGCAGCATAACGCCGAGCACATCATCCAATACGGCTGCGCCGAGCACGATCTGACCTTCTCTGGAACGATTCATTTTGATATCTTTCAGCACACGAACCGTTATACCGATACTGGTCGCGGTGAGCGTGCCGCCGATAAACAGCGATTCGAGCAAGGTGTAATTGAACATGTAATAGCTGACGAAGAAACCACCGACCAGTGGCGCGATGAAACCGACGATAGCGACAATAAAGGATTTTTTTCCGCTGTGCAGCAGACGTTTGATATCAGTATCGAGACCGACTTCAAATAGGAGAAGAATGATACCGATCTCAGCCATCAGCTTAAGCGCTTCGGCTGGCTCCATCCAGCCGAACAGGCTGGGGCCTATGACGATACCGGCGAACAGTTCACCGATCACCGAAGGTGACTTAAGACGTACTGCCAGCTCAGCAAAGATGCGTGCTGTAATCAGTATGATCAGCAGGTTCAATAAAAAGGTATGTGCTTCCATCTCTATCCAGACAGCTCGTCTAATATTTTCACTTGAGAGCGCTTCTGTCGAGACGACCCGAGTTAATCATCATAACCACATGATGAACTATTATTGCGCTTAGCGATTACTATAGCAACAGAATCGTGAACTTACTCGCGATCGATCAAAAGCGATAAGATGGATACTTATTCTTAACTTTATGACGATACCTGATGTACACTCATACCCTGAAATTATCACGGGTAACATTATGCACCACGGATATAGGCATATGCAGAATTTGGTTTGATGACCGCCACACAAAACAGACCTTAAAAGCTTTAAAAACATTTCACCACAGAGGCACAGAGGACACAGAGTTTTCTTTTGTTTACTGCGCCTGAGGCGCAGTAAACAATAAAAGGCTTTTCTCTGTGTCCTCTGTGCCTCTGTGGTGAATAAGCTTTTGACTTTGTTTTTAAATGTCCGTTGCTGACCGTTAGCGGAAGCTACCCCTGTCAGCTTCTATACTGATGCATCTTCTGCTCGCAATCGTCATAACACATGATGATATCTTTCACGATGTCACTGCGCACGATATCGTCATAGTCAAACTCGTGAACATAGACGCCCTTCACATCATGAACACGGGTAATAGCATCATGCAGACCGGAGTAACAGCGGATATCTTTCTGACTCAGGTCACCGTTGATCACCACGGTCGACTGTTTGCCTATACGTGTCATAAACATCTTTATTTCTTCAGCCGTACAGTTCTGCGCTTCATCTAAAATCACAAAGGCACGATTGAAGGTTTTACCACGCATATAGGCAAGTGGCTCCATCGAGATATTACCGTTCTTGATGGCACATTCGACGACCCCTTTACCGGCGTTACTGATCAGACAGGATTTAAAGGCACTGAAATAAGGGTCAAATTTCTCTTCCAGTTTTCCGGGAAGGAACCCCATGCTGTTGCCAGCCTCTACCGCCGGACGGGTAAAGATGACACGATCTATATCACCGGCGATCATCGCCTGTGCAGCCATAGCAGCGGTACAGTAGCTTTTGCCCGTACCTGCAGGGCCCAGGCCGAATATCAATGTATGTGTTTTTATAGCAGACATAAAAAGGTCCTGTGCCTTGTTTTTTGCCTGTATGGGTTTTAATGGAGCGGAGGGAGGAGAACTGGATTTATAAGAGCGGAGGGGAGAGTATTGATCATCTGGTGTTGAGGAGTGGAAGTCTATGACGACGTTGTCCTCTGACAGATAATCGCGTTGATGTAATTTGTTTTTTATTCTTTTCGCTCGACCACGCTTTCTCGACATGAATACACCTCGGAGTAATATTGACTGAGTCAGTAAATAAATTAGTTTTGCCTAAATTATTTCTTTATGGCTTATCTCTAATTGCCGACAGATCCTCCTGTGAAACACACGTGTAACTCGCGTTCACATATTTTTACTCCTATCATTTGAAAATGTAAACTATTTTTGTAAAAAATTTAATAATGGTCTTTTCTCTGTCTATCAAAAAAAACAGGATAAAGACAGAACATCGGTAAAACAGATAACGCTGAACCAGGAGTCCTGTGATCAAGTCCGGGTCGAGCAGATGGGCGGTAACAGGGTAATACGGAAGCAACTGCCGAGAAACGTGGTCGTTTAAGCGGTAAGATACCGGTTCACGACTTAATCAGAGGCTCCCTAAAACCATGGGTGAAGAAATACAGTACCGTCATTTTAATAAAACGGATTATCAGCAGTTTGTCTCTCAGCTAAAACGCGAGACCGAGCTGCTCAGAGACTGGTTCGAAAATTCGAAATTTTCTGTCGCGCCGTTGATGGCGGGATATGAACTGGAAGCATGGCTGATCGATGACGCGGCAAGACCTGTGGCCATAAATGACCGGTTCCTCGATAAAGCCGATAACGCATTACTCAGTCCCGAACTGGCTAAATTTAATATCGAGCTGAATGTCGACCCGGAAAAGCTGTCTGACAAGGTCCTGTCATCTTTTGAAAACAAACTCGATACGCTGTGGTCGCATTGTGCCACCACTGCCAGGCAGCTCGACAGCGATATCGTCGGCGTCGGCATCCTGCCCACTTTACAGGACAGCGATCTGACACTGCAGAACCTGTCACTGCTCGACCGCTACCGAGCGCTGAATGAACAGGTTCTGAGACAGCGCAAAGGTGTCGAGATCGAGCTGAATATCAACGGCGAAGATCATCTTCAGGTACGACATAAGGATGTCATGCTGGAAGCTGCTGCCACATCCCTGCAGATACATATACAGGTGCCCCAGGAATCCGCAGCGCGCTATTTTAATGCATCGCTACTGCTGTCCGCACCGATGGTCGCAGTCAGCGCCAATTCCCCCTGCCTGTTCGGCAAACATCTGTGGCAGGAAACCCGTATCCCGGTATTCGAGCAGGCAGTACCCACCGGCGGTTTTGGCGGCGCAGCGGCCGGACCGGTGCACCGGGTCAGTTTCGGCTCTGACTATATCCGCGATTCGCTGTTCGAATGTTTTCAGGAAAACCTCGATCATTACCCGGTATTACTGCCGGTACACTACGATGCGGCGCCTGAGCAGGTAAAACACCTGCGCCTGCATAATGGCACCATCTGGCGCTGGAACCGCCCGTTGATCGGCTTCGATGAAGACCAGACACCGCACCTGAGAATAGAACACCGGGTCTGCGCCAGCGCCCCGTCGGTAATCGACAATATCGCCAATATCGCTTTTTATTACGGCCTGGTCCACTACTATGCCAACATCGAAAAACCGCCGGAATTCGACCTGCCCTTCACCGATGCGAAAAATAATTTCTATCGCGCTGCACAGCTGGGACTGAACTACAAGACCCGCTGGTTTTCTAAAAACATCGACAGCCTGCAGAAAACTATTCTGGACAGGTTATTACTGCATGCTGAAACAGGCCTGTACCAGCTTGGTGTCGACCAGGATGACTGTCAGCGCTACCTGTCAGTAATACAGCAACGCGTGATGAAGAACCTTACCGGCAGCCAGTGGCAACTTGATTTTCTTAACGCACATCAAGGTGATCGGACACTGATGACGCTAAACTACTTGAACAATCAGGAGTCGGGCAGCCCGGTACATGAGTGGGATCTGATGTCCGTAAGCTGACAGCCTATAGAGAAGAAGACATGTTAAAAGAAATGTACCATATACCGGATGAGTTGCTGACGGCGAAGACCGAAGATCTGATCGATATCCTGGGTTCCCCTACACTGTTCCACCTCGAAGGTATCGACCCGCAGCCGCTGTTTATCAGTACATTACTGCACGGCAACGAGACGACCGGCTTTTACGCCCTGCAAAAACTTTTCAAAAAATACAGCGACCAGCCCCTGCCCCGAGCCATATCCCTGTTCATCGGAAATATCACTGCCGCGAAAGCCGAACAGCGACGTCTGGATACGCAGGATGATTACAACCGCATCTGGCCGGGCACACATTTTAATGACTCTGTCGAAAAAGACATGATGGCAACGGTCACCCGCATCATGCAGAAGAAAAAACCTTTTGCCAGTATCGACATACACAATAATACCGGCAAAAACCCGCATTATGGCTGCGTCAACATCCTTAACCCGCACTGTCTGACGCTGGCTTCCCGGTTCAGTAACATCGCGGTTTACTTCACCAGCCCGAAAGGCGTGCAGTCATCGGCTTTTTCCGACTTCTGCCCGTCGCTCGTACTGGAATGCGGTCAGTCCGGCGACCGTTCCAGCGAGGCACACGTATTACAGTACCTGGAAGATGTACTGGCACTCGACGAGCTGGCACCGCATGAAGAAACAAAGCTCAAGCTTTACCACACCATCGCCCGCGTACTCATCCCGAAGACAGTGTCACTCGCTGACGGCGACAGCGCTGCAGATATACAGCTTAACCATGATCTGGAGGAAAAAAACTTTCACCAGGTTCAACCGGGAACGATTTTCGCCAGTGCAAATTCAGACAAACCTCAGCTGATCATCGTCAACAGCGAGAGCAACGAAGACATCACCGATGAATATATAGAAAGGACAGGGGACCAGCTGGTGTTCAAAAAACCGATAACCTTATCCATGTTCACCACGAATGAAACTGCGATAAGGCAGGACTGTGTCTGTTATTTTATGGAGGAGTTACGTATCGGTTGAATGACAGCTAGAAGCGGACAGTCAAAAGATTATTCACCGCCGAGGCGCAGAGACGCCGAGAAAAACAATATTTCATATGTAACAACGTA
>JADFWE010000062.1 GCA_015222915.1 Pseudomonadota bacterium
ACCGCCAGGGATGGCGGGAATGCAGATAGTGCATGGAGCTAATATCTGCCAGCCCATCCATGGGCATAAAAAAAGGTCCGCAAGCGGACCTTTTTATTTATTGCTACAAGATAAATCTCGTTACAAATTATCTGCCTGGCTTTATTTAGCCAGATAGTCGCGATCAGACTGCTCTGTATCGCCTAATGACCATGCACCACGGGTTTTTGCATGATTTACTGCAGCATCGATTTCTGAAGCTGAAGCTGCCTGGTCGATATCCAGAACCTGACCAGGATAAATCAGGTCAGCATCTTTGATCTTGTCGCGGTTTGTTTTATAGATAAGCGGCCACTGGTAAGGATTCGCGTAAACTTCGTCTTTACCAGAGATATTCCACAGGTTGTCACCATCGACTACAGAGTAGCTGCTAACACGGCCAGCCATGCCAGCACCGTAAGCGCTGCTCGATGCTGAAGAATCAGAGCTGTCAGCTGTGCTGTTCAGGAACTTCTTGTTTTCTGCAGCAGCCTGGGCAACTGCGATGTTCGCCTGTTCTTTCGCTTTATTGGCAAGTTTAAGAGCACCCTCTTCATCGCCAGCAGCTAAAGCATCTTCGGCTTTCTTGATCAATTTACCGGTATCTCGCCATTCGTAGTTAACACCTTTGGCTTCAGCATTAGCGGCTTTTGCATCAGCAATCGCCTGTTCTGCAGATGAGGTGGAATCAGATGCTTCTTCGGTCGAAGCACAACCTGTGATAAGGCCTAGACTTAACAGGGCTACACAGAACAATCGGGCAGTTGTACGCTTGGTCATAATATCTCCAATATGAGTTGGTGGTGTTTTTATAATTATTGAGCTGTTTTTATAATTATTTAGCTGATTATAGCGCGAAAAAATAACAATGAAAGCATTTCCTGTCAAGTTGTTTAATGTTTTCTGCCAAAATAAACAGATTGCTATAAAATCCACGGAACATTGACAATATATGATGGCGAGACAGAAAAATGAGCGATGAAATCAGGATATTCTACAACCCCAACTGCAGTAAATGCCGTCTTACCATGGGCATTCTCGATGAGAAAGGCGCAAACACCTCGGTTATCGAATATCTCAGCACGCCGCCTGACAGTGACGAGTTGAATGAGATCCTCGACTTATTAGGCATGGAACCACGTGACCTGATGCGAAAACACGAAGCCCCGTATAAAGAGAATAATCTCGATAACCCTGAGCTCAGCCGTGACCAGTTGATCCAGGCCATGATAAACAACCCCATCCTCATCGAACGTCCCATCGTCATCAGCGGCAATAAAGCCATCATCGGTCGTCCGCCTGAAAAAGTACTGGATATCTTGTGATGACGACGGATAAAACACACGAAATACTGGTTCTGTATTACAGTCCGGGCGGCACTACTGCAGAGATGGCCAATATCATCGCCCGCGGTGTGGAGGAGATAGAAGGCATGCAGGCGCGTGTTCGTACCGTTCCCGCTGTTTCGCCTGTTACCGAACAAAGTGAAGACCCCATACCGGAAGACGGCCCCTTGTATGCCAGCAATGACGACCTCATAGAGTGCGACGGCCTGATACTGGGATGCCCTACCCATTTCGGTAATATGCCGGCCGCGATGAAACACTTTATCGACAATACCAGTGCACTGTGGATGGGTGGAAAACTGGCCGGTAAACCGGCGGCTGTTTTTTCTGCCAGCTCCAGCATGCATGGCGGCCAGGAAAGCACCCTGCTGACCATGATGTTGCCGCTGCTACATCACGGAATGCTGATCGTTGGTCTGCCCTATACAGAGACCGAGCTAATCGAAACAAGAACAGGTGGCAGCCCCTACGGTGCCACCCGCCTCACCGGCGACCCTGAAACCAGTGCCTTAAGTGAAGAAGAGCGCAAACTCTGCCTGGCCCTGGGAAAACGGGTTGCCGACATCGCCAGGAAACTGTCCTGAAAAATCAAACACGCTAAAAGAACACCCCCATGACTCAAGACCAATACATCAAACTGGGCCGGTGGCTGACGCTGTCCGGCTTCTTTTCCCTTATGGCCGGTCTGTATGCCTGGCACCTGTGGCTGAACCCGGCACCGAAACACCTGATATCCATCATTATCTTCCTGCAACTGGGACCGCTGATGCTGCCCCTGTTCGGCCTGCTTAACGGCAAGTTATACACTCACGCCTGGTCGATGTATGTCGCCATTTTCTATTTTGTTATCGGTGTCTGGTACGTCGGTCATCCGGATGAAAGGATGATCGGTCTCTACGTCATCTTCACCAGCCTGACCTTCTTCCTGGGTACGGTGTTCTACACCCGCTTCATGGGGAAAAAGATGCAACAGCTGAATGCAACAGCGGCCGATGCTTCCGCCGACATTGCTGCAGACGATGAAGCAAAAAAATAGAGGGGTTTGAGTTGTCGCAAGACAGGCCTGATCTGGTCAGACTTCCGAATACGGCCAGAAGTAGATATAGGATCAAAAACCTATTCTCTCGCAGATTAGGGCAGGACGCCCGTAAGTAGAACAACGCATATGTCCACGGATGGACGGTAGTAGAGTAATGCAGGAGCAATTACCGAGGAGCAGTTGTCGAGCCGCAAAGGCCGCCAAGTAAAAGCGTTTTTATTATTTTCGGTAAGCGCACTAGATAGTTATTAAGGCATACACAAACCAAACACATACACTGGCAAAAACGTGCGAATAAATTCGCACCTACAGTTTTTTTGCTTTTTTCTTGGCGGCCTTTGCGGTTCTGCGAGAATAATTCTTTTAGCTTTTAGTTTTTTTAAGGCCAGTTTAAGTATTACTGCGCCGGTACTTTAACGCCTGCCAGACGGTCCTGACATCGACATGTTCGTGCTGGATCAGCAACGTGATCATGATCTCTTCGGCCGCCGCGTATAAACAGAACAGCGCGGCAACCCTGAACGGCCAGTCTGACAGCCCCGCGAACAATAACAGATAAGCCAGCACGGTCACTGCTACCGCCAGCTTGACACTCCATGTGTGGTAGCTGGTAAAGCTGTGAAATTTAATGAAACCGATGAGCGCCGGCAGGGTAAAACTGAGAACGATAATAATAAAATAGACCATCTCACGCCGGGCGATATCCGGCCATAAGATCCAGGCACAGATGGCGATGGTGATATAGATGATAAAATCACCCCAGCTATCGAGATGCGAACCCATGGTCGTAATCTGGTTCAGGGTCCGCGCCAGAAATCCATCGAGCACATCGGTAAACTCGGCAAAGATAAAAACACCGAAAAACCAGTATGGCTGCTGCGTCAGAGCGAGATAGAATAACAGCGGCGCCATCAGTATCCTGATAAAGCTGACCAGGTTCGGCAGGTTCACTATTTTATCGCTGTTTTTCTCCATCCTCAATATGGCCTTTTACGCAATCCCCATCTAAACAGTATATTAGATAGTACCAGCTCTGCTATGATAAAGATCAATACCAGCACGATCACTGACCGTAAATCAAGTCCGAACAC
>JADFWE010000063.1 GCA_015222915.1 Pseudomonadota bacterium
GCGGCTTAGCGAGAGAAAGAGTTTTTTTATGACTTTTAGTCATTGCTGCAACCTATGGACTTTAGTCCATAGTTGTTGAGTTAGTCTGGATTTATTTATAACCTTCAACTTACAAGCTGAAACTTATAACCTGAAGCTTATAAAAATCCCCTTCCATGAAAGTTGTCTTTACCGAGAGCATCGCCAGCGTCTCCGCTGAACAATGGAACCGTCTTGCCGGTGAGGCCAACCCTTTCATACAGCACGGTTTCCTGCTCGCACTGGAACAGCATGACTGCCTGCAGAACTGGGGCTGGTATCCACAACATTGCCTGCTCTATGATGAAGACCATCTTATCGGTGCCTGTCCGGCCTATCTGAAAGACAACTCCTACGGCGAGTTTGTGTTCGACTGGGCATGGGCTGATGCCTATCAGAAAAGCGGCCTGGAATATTACCCGAAGCTGGTGACCAGCATCCCCTTCACTCCGGCTCAGGGTCCGCGTCTGCTTGCCAGCAGCAGACACCTTGATGCGCAGGGCAATCCCATTGATGAGAGCACGATAAAAAAAGGCCTTATCGATGCGCTCATCAGCTATGCCGACGACGAAGGATACTCCTCGACGCATTTTTTATTCTGTGAAGGAAATGACATCCGCCTGCTCACAGAAAGAGGGTTAATGCTGCGTTTCGATTACCAGTTTCACTGGCGTAATCACGGCTACCTTGACTTCGACCATTTCATGGAGGCACTTACCTCCAAACGCAGAAAAAATATCCGGCGCGAGAGAAAGAAGGTGGCCGACAGCAATATCATGATAGAAGTCATCGATGGCTGTGATCTAGATGAAGAACAATGGGATATCCTGTATGCCTACTACCGTGTCACCTTCATGAAAAAATCCGGCGCGCCAACTTTGACCCAGGATTTTTTCAAAGCGGTCAGTCATCCCCTGCGTGCAGTATTTGCCTACCACGAAGGCAGAACGGTTGCAGCCGCCATCTGTTTCCAGGGTGAAGACACCCTGTACGGCAGACACTGGGGCTGTAGCGATAACTACGACAGTCTGCACTTTGAGGTCTGTTATTACACAGGTATCGAACATTGCATCAACAATAATCTACAAACGTTCGAACCCGGCGCTCAGGGTGAGCATAAGATCTGGCGAGGTTTTTTGCCCACTAAAACGCACTCGGCGCACTGGATAAGAGATGATAAATTCAGAGCAGCGATACAGGATTTTCTGCAACGTGAAGCGGCTGCCATGGAGCATCATGGAGAACTTCTGATGGAATCCTCACCTTATAAAAAAACAACATCATAAAGATCTTTACTATAGAGACACTGAAGAGCATGTACTTTTAACGCTCGCTACCGGCTATGAGCGGACCTTGAAAAAACAACAATCTCGCAAAGGCGCAGAGAACGCTAAGGAAAATCTTTTAATATGTGTTGTCATCCTGAGCGAAGCCGAAGGATCTTGAAGCTTGAATATCCCGCAGAGTCTAAGATCCTTCGACTCCACTGCGTTACGCTCAGAACGACACTAAAGGTTGTTGTTTTTATCTTAGCGCTCTCTGCGCCTTTGCGAGAGTAATTTTTAAAGCTTTCGATATCCACTTTGTGTATTAGCTGCCTCCCCTGCAGACACTAACTACCTGACGATACCCGGCATTTATCCTGTCCGATAAAAAAGCAGATACACGAATGTATCTGCTTAATGGTAATACTTTGAGGATAATTGTTATTAGATCTGTGCGATCAATCTTTAATCATGGAACAGCAACTCTTCGGTGAAGCCCTGATTCTCCAGGATCTTACGCAGCTGTTTCAATGCATCCATCTGTATCTGGCGGACACGTTCGCGGGTTACGCCCAGTTCCTTGCCGACATCTTCCAGCGTGGTGCGTTCGTGATTGTGCAGTCCGAAACGTCGTACCAGCACTTCGCGCTGTTTCTCATCCAGCTGGTCCAGCCATACACCCAGATTAGACATGACGTCTTCATTCTGCAGCATCTCAGGTGGTGCAGGAACACGCTCATCAGCAACGATCTCAAGCAGTGGACGATCATTTTCTTTACCGACAGGCACGTCGACAGAGGTAACACGGTCGCGCAGACCCAGCATCTTCTCGACGCCGGCGACTGGTTTGTTGAGCATTTTAGCGATATCTTCTGCTGTAGGCTCAGTGTCCATGGTCTGCTCGAGTTCACGGGCAGCACGCAGGTAGACATTTAATTCTTTTATTACATGGATAGGAAGGCGGATGGTGCGAGTCTGATTCATCAGTGCACGTTCGATGGTCTGACGGATCCACCATGTGGCGTATGTAGAAAAACGGAAACCCTTTTCCGGGTCAAACTTTTCAACAGCGCGGATCAGACCAAGATTACCTTCTTCGATAAGATCGAGTAAGGCGAGGCCACGGTTCATGTAACGGCGTGCAATCTTTACCACCAGGCGAAGATTGCATTCGATCATCTTCTTGCGAGCATTCATATCGCCTTTTAAGGCTTTACGGGAGTAGAAGACTTCTTCTTCGGCGGTCAGCAAAGGCGAACCTTCGATCTCGCGCAGATACAAACGGGTTGCATCAAGTTCTTTGCGATTTACTCTTGCATCAGGATCAACATCGGCCTTAACTTTCGTTGTGGCTTTCGTTGTGGCTTTCGTCGTGGCTTTCGTCGCTACCTTGGCAGCAGTCTTAGCACGCGGTTTTGTTTTTAGTTTTGTTTTTATTCCTGATTCAGAATCATCAGTGTCTATCTCAACATCTGTATGACCTGCATCGTCAACATCCTGCATCATCAAGACACCACTATCCAGTTCCTCTTTAGTCCCAGCAACTACTTCTCTCATGATTGTACCCATCCCCAAAATGTGTTTTATAATTATTTTTTTTACGCATTTATTGTATAAGCGGGAATAATCACTAGCCCTTTAATTCCAGACACTTACAAGCTCTATCTAACGTTAGCCCTAACGTTAGGAAATCTTATATCATCAAATCTTTATTATTGGCAAGCATTTATTAAAAAAAACTAGAATTTAATTTATGTTTGTCACGTAAACCACATGATATGGTGTTTTACGCTTACCAGTCCCACAAGCCAGTATATTTCTTTTGGGCTAGCCGCTAGCAACTATTTCTTACTTTTCTGGATAGATATTGAAGAATTTACATGAAGACAGGCGTTTTATTCAACGTATCAGAAACCTGCAACAGAATTCGGCAGAAACGCGCTACCAGGGCAGGTATTTTAGCGGATCAACCGGTTTACCATTCTTTCTTATCTCGAAATGAAGACGCGGACTCGACTTGTCTTTATGCCCCATCTCTGCAATTTTTTGCCCGGCATTGACCATCTGCCCTTCTTTAACCAGTAATTTTCTATTATAGGCATAAGCACTGAGATAGGTTTTATTATGCTTGATGATGATCAGCTTGCCGTAACTGATCAGACCACTACCGCTGTAGACCACCTTGCCACTGGCCGCAGCAACGATGGCATCACCTTTCCTGCCCGCGATATCGATACCCTTGGCATCGTTCCTGTTGCGTTTGTATTTTTTAATAATTTTGCCCTTCGCCGGCTTCTGCCAACGCACCCGCTTCGGCCAGTTGATTTTTCCAGCGGTAGATTTTGCCGTTACTTTGCTCTGTGTTTTCTGAGCGGTAGCAGATCTGTTCGACTGCGCCGTCGACGCCTTGCCACTACCCTGAGAGGATGACTTTAAGGGTTTCAGAAAGATCGTTTGACCAGGATGGATGGTATACGGTTTTTTTAACTGGTTTAACCGTACCAGCTGCTGGACACTGACACCGGTATCCCTCGATATGGAATACAGGCTATCACCCTTCTGCGCTCTTATCCATTTCTCGTTTGAAGATTTTTGCTTTGATTGCGTTTTCTGTGTACGGCTGGTTGCCGGTGACCACTTTTCTGCCGGCTGGACGTAGGCGATCTCAGCATCCGTTGTCGAAGATCTGCCGTAAGCTTTATTTTTGTCGAAGCCCGCAGGCTTCCGCGTATGCAGGCGCTGCCCGGGTTTGATAAAAGTAGATAAACCCAGACCATTCCAGGCAGTAAATTCTTCTATATCCAGCTCGTACCGCCAGGCGATCGAATACAGGGTATCGCCCGACTTGACTGTATAGTCTTCTGGGTTCCATGGTTTACCATTGCCTGCGCAACTGCTCAGTAAGGTAGCACTCAGCAACGTTGCCAGAAAATAACAGCACTGTCGCGAGATCATTGCGTTCCTGAAAAACGATTTAATGGAAATAAATAAAGGCCGCGACCAGCAATACCGTCGCCCAGCCAATCCATTCGATGTATTTTCTGACCATCGGTTCCATCTTCGGACCGGCCCAGGCCATTAATAAGGCGACCAGGAAAAAATGCGCAGCCCGGCCGACGATGGCCGCAAGGATAAACGGCAGCAGCGCCATCGACAATGCCCCGGCTGTCAGTGTGAACAGTTTGAAAGGTATGGGAGAGAACCCTGCCACGACCACTGCCCAGAAACCCCACTCGTCAAACCAGTGCTGCGCCGTCATGTATTTATCCCAGTAACCGACATCCTTGATGATCGGTTCTATCGCAGTGATTGCAAAATGCCCCAGATAATAACCAATCACACCACCGAGCACCGACATCACCGTGGCGATCAGTGCGATACGTACCGCACGATCCGGACGGGCTATCGCCATCGGCGCGACCATCAATGCCGTGGGCACCGGGAAGAAGATAGACTCAAAGACACTGACCCCTACGAGGTAACGTTCAGCGTGAGGATGGGCCGCCCACTTCATCATCCTGTTATATATCCCGGCAAACAGCATCAGCGTATCGCTCCATCAAGCAATGGAACAAAACTTACCAGTTCCAGGGTTTCTTCCTCTATACCTTCGGCTGTCCGGGTATACAGTTTTAATTCCTGTACGCCTCCTGTATAACCGACAGGGATCACCATGCGTCCGCCGACAGCAAGTTGCTCCAGCAGGCCAGGGGGAACGGTCTTCGGTGCCGCCGTCACCATGATTGCCGGATAGGGCGCATTCGGCGCCCAGCCCCATGAGCCATCGCTGTGTTTGGAAAATACGTTCATCAAGCCGAGTTTGCGGTGTGCTTCACGCGCTTTCTGTAAAAGAGCACTGATGCGCTCGACGGTATAGACCTTCGGCACCAGGCGTGACAGTATCGCTGACTGGTAACCCGAGCCGGTGCCCACTTCCAGCACCACATCCGGTATCCCGTTTTCCAGTAATATCTCGGTCATGCGGGCAACGATGTAAGGCTGTGAGATGGTCTGGCCGTGCCCTATCGGCAGTGCAGTATCTTCATAAGCGCGGTGCGCCATGGCTTCATCGACAAAGATATGGCGCGGCGTGGTACGGATAACTTCCAGCACACGTTCGTTTTTAATCCCCTTCTCACGCAGACGGTCGACCAGACGGTCGCGCGTGCGCTGCGAAGTCATACCTATACCCTGAATGTCGTTACTTATCATCTGATCAAAAAATATGTCTAGTGTCGTGCTTTTCTGTGAAATCTTTTATCTGTTATGGCTGTCGAGCCAGCTGTCGAGATCGGCGATACAATTATACCGGGTGAGATCGATCTGCAGCGGGGTAATAGAAACATAATGCTGTTTGACCGCATGGAAGTCGGTGCCCTCACCTGCATCCTGCTCTGCTCCCGGCGGCCCCACCCAGTACATCGGGTCACCGCGCGGATCATCCTGCACGATCATGCCTTCAGACTTATGCCGGTTACCCAGCCGGGTCGCTCTGAACCCCTTGATCTGTGACCACGGAATATCCGGTACATTGATATTTAAAATAGTATTCGCTGCAAACGACACCTGTTCGATATCATTCAGCAACTGCAGTACGGCTGTCGCCGCCGTCTCATAATGTTGCGGTGTATAGGAATCCATGGAGACCGCTATCGCCGGAAGGCCGAGATGACGGCCTTCCATGGCGGCAGCAACAGTGCCGGAATAAAGCACGTCATCACCCATATTTGCACCGGCATTGATACCAGAGACCACCATATCCGGCATCGACGCTAACAGGCCGGTAACCGCCAGATGCACCGTATCGGTCGGCGTGCCATCGACATAGTATGAATTCTCTGCCACCTG
This sequence comes from Pseudomonadota bacterium, assembly GCA_015222915.1. Lineage (GTDB taxonomy): Bacteria > Pseudomonadota > Gammaproteobacteria > SZUA-229 > SZUA-229. The sequence goes on from JADFWE010000063.1 coordinate 6,132, forward strand.
GCAGGCGCGCAGGCCACGTTCCAGGGTCAGCGAATTACTCGCCCCGCTGCAATTACGCTCGGGAGCGACCACAGAGATCTTATGCTCAGCCGCCAGCGCATCCGCCAGCACGGTGATACCGGGCGCGCGATAGCCATCATCGTTAGAAACTAATATATGCACAGGAGATACGACAGATAATACGTTACAATTAATTCTACTTTATAAGGTGAACTATATTACCGTATCTGCCGTACCGAGGGGACTCTGATGAGTGATGATTCAACAAAAAATGACGAAGAATCATTATTTATGTCTGAAATGGCTGGCGTTACCCCCATAAAGCAGGACAACCGGGTGAAACTGAAGCCCAAACCTGTACCAGCGGCAAAGACTTCCAGGAGCGATGACGACGACTTTGCGGTCGAAGACGTATTCTCGACCGCAGAGATGGTTGAAGACTGCCCCGATATCCTCAGCTTTTCGCGCAGCGGCCTGCAGCATAAGGTGATAAAAAAACTGCGCCAGGGAAAACACCCGATCGAACTGGTGCTGGACCTGCATGGCCTGACCATCGAACAGGCAAGGGTCGAGCTGCAGGAATTTCTCGGCGTATGCGAAGCTGCCGGGGTGCGCCACGTCATCATCATCCACGGCAAAGGGTTTCGTTCCAGGGACAAACCCGTCATCAAACCGATGCTCAATCGCTGGTTAAGGGAGGTAGATACCGTGCTGGCGTTTCATTCGGCACAGCCTAAAGACGGCGGCAGTGGCGCGGTATATGTACTGTTAAAAAACAGATCGTTTATTGACGATGAGTAGATGAAAGCGGCGTTCAGTATCTGATGTTCAGGCATCTCTCCATTCTACTTCGCCTGCTATTTTCCCCTGTTCTTAACGCCCACCCTGCTGCTTACTTTTCTTGTCAGACATCATCGCTAACAGGTTCTCCGCCAGTGCTTCATAGATCGGTTTCTTGCAGATCAACTTCGACGTACCGGACGCGATCAGGGCAGTGGCCATCATCGCCAGCACCAGTTCATGGTTATCGGTCATCTCCATGACGATAACAAATGCGGTGATCGGGGTTTGCACTACACCGGTAAAATAACCGACCATGCCCAGGACCACGATGGTTGAGGCCAGTTCCGGCGGAAACAGTAATGCGATATCGGCACCCAGACCAGCACCGCTGGCGAGTGAAGGTGCGAACAGCCCGCCAGGAATAGTGGTCAGATAAGTGGCGGCTGTTGCCAGTATCTTATACAGCGGGTACATCAGCCCGTAATCACCGTTACATGTATCAACACCGGCACAACTGACGATCTGTTTTGCTTCCAGATAGCCGGTGCCACTCGAGGTACCGTTACTCAGTATGCTCAGAACAGCGACACTCAGACCGCAGATCAGAGCGATAAACACCCAGTGTGTCTGCATATACGGCCGCAGTTTTTTTGAGGTGACGACCAGTATCTGACTGAAACCGCCACCCAGTGTCCCGCCAACGATACCGCAGACCACCACGCCCAGCCAGACCCAGCTGAAATCCAGCGTTGCAGGTGTGGTGCCGTAATAACTGTAGTTATGCTGGTGTACGACGATGGCTGTCATACCGGCGAGTACGACACCTATCATCATCATGCCGCTGTTGCGCCGGTCAAAGGAACGCGCCATCTCTTCGATAGCAAAGATAATACCGGCCAGCGGAGTGTTGAAAGCAGCGGCAATACCGGCGCCACCACCGGTCAGGATCAACCCGCGTTCGACATACTTTTCCGGAAGGTGCGCATATTTACCCAGTGAATGCATGATGGCAGCCCCCAGATGCACCGTCGGCCCTTCCCTGCCAAGAGATGCACCACTGCATAGCGCCAACACCGCCATGGTCACCTTGCCGACGACCATGCGCATAGATAACAGCTTGTTACTCAAACTGCTACCGGGATCCGCCAGCGCGATCAGGGTCTGCGGAATACCGCTGCCCTCCGCACCGCTGAAGATGGTCCTGGTGACATAGACGGTGAGAACAAATCCCAGCGGGGTAATGATCAGCGGCAGATATTCATTGACCGATACGATGTACCGGAACACTTGGTCCGCACGGTCGGCCAGCAAGGCGAACACCGCGGCCACCAGACCGACCAGGATTGCACCGCCCCAGAACACCAGACGGTAGCGCCATAGCTGGGGACGGAACAGGTGGTGCTTTATCTGTTTGACGTGCTTTTTCATAAGAAAAAAATGAAAAACGAAAAGTACACTGGAATCGTTCCGAACGATTCACAGCATACACTCCATCCGTGGAGATAAAAAATGAAAAATTTTAGGTTCATAATAACCTTAGACCGCAGACGCTGAATTACAACCAGAGATTGCAGCCAGATATTTCAGCCAGAAAAATACACTGTAAATCACATGTTTGTGTTTTGAATTTTTCATTTTTCATTGCATCTAGTACATGATCTCAACCTGCTCTTCCCCGAACAGTTTATCGAGACGGGTGATCAGTTCGTCAGAGGGTACTACGTTCCATTCTTCACCCAGTACGAACTGTGAGATATCCGACCCGCTATTGTACTCGATATTCACCGGACAATGCCCTTCTCTGTAGGTCTGCAGCACTTCCATCAGCTGCCGGGTGATCTGCACGTCCGACCAGCTGCCATTGGCTTTGCTCCTGTCCAGTTTTATCTGCAGGCCGCGGGCGAATTTCTCTCTGGCCTGGGTCATGGTGTAAACCGTATTGGCGGTAATCGTATAGGCCGCATTAAAATCATCATAAGCAACACTGCCGACCACGACACATACTTTATCTTTTACCATGCAGCTGCCGTACTGTTCAAAAACCTCTTCATATAAAATGACTTCGATCCGTGCGGTCCTGTCATCGAGTACACCGGTAATAATCTTTTTCCCGGCTTTGGTTTTTCGCATGCGGGTTGCGATAAGTAATCCGGCAAGACAGAACTGTCGTTGATCTCGCTTGCGGTAACCGCCATATCCACCGTTTTTATCACCTTCGGGAACCAGCGCCGGCACTTTAGAAAAGCGGCACTCGGTAAAACGTCTTAGCTCGTTCTCATAGCGAGTAATCGGATGGCCGGTGAGATACAGCCCGAGTGTCTCTTTCTCATTAGACAGACGGATCTCATCATCCCAGTCATCGACTTCGACGATATGCACACTGGCATGGGTATCCGGCTCGTCAGATGAACCGAACATATCGTCCTGCCCGACACTGGCATTTTTCTGGTTCTGCTCCGCCAGCTGCACGGCATTACTCAGGCTGGCGATCAAACTGGCACGGTTCGGCCCCAATGAATCCATCGCACCGGACTTCATCAGCGCCTCCATCACCCGGCGATTGACCTTGCGGGTATCGCTGCGCCGGCAGAAATCGTACAGATCAACGAAGGGACCATTGCTATCTCGCTCGTTGATGATACCATCCAGCGCTGCTTCCCCTACTCCCTTCAGTGCGCCTAAACCATACAACACCGATTTTTCATCCGGCACGCTGAACTGGTAGATAGAATGATTGATGTCCGGCGGCAGAACAGTCACTCCCTGTTCATGACAGTCCTCGATCAGGCCGACGACCTTGTCGGTATTATCCATATCGGCCGACAACACCGCCGCCATGAATTCTGCCGGATAATGCGCTTTTAACCAGGCGGTCTGGTAGGACAGTAAAGCATAAGCGGCCGAGTGTGATTTGTTAAAACCATAACCGGCAAATTTTTCCATCAGGTCGAAGATACGGGTAGCGAGATCAGCATCGACGCCGCGGGCGACCGCCCCGTTCATGAACAACTCGCGCTGCTCAGCCATGACCCCGGCTTTTTTCTTACCCATGGCGCGGCGCAGCATGTCTGCACCGCCGAGGGTATAGTTCGCCAGCACCTGTGCGATCTGCATCACCTGTTCCTGGTACAGGATGACACCGTAGGTCGGCGTCAACACCTGCTCCAGATCAGGATGGAAATAATCGACTTCGGCACGGCCGTGTTTACGATTGATGAAGTCGTCCACCATGCCCGACTGTAATGGCCCCGGACGGAACAGGGCGACCAGGGCAACGATGTCTTCGAAGCTGTCTGGCCGCAGGCGGGTGATCAGGTCTTTCATGCCGCGAGATTCAAGCTGGAACACGGCGGTGGTATTGGCCGCCTGCAACAGGTCGAACGTCGCTTTATCATCGAGCGGCAGCTGTTCGATGACCAGCAGCGGCTTGTTGTCTTTTTCATGGCGGCGATTTACATGTTTCACCGCCCAGTCGATGATGGTCAGGGTACGCAGCCCCAGAAAGTCGAACTTCACCAGACCGACGGCTTCGACGTCATCTTTATCAAACTGGGTGACGACACCGGCACCGCCTTCCTCACAGTACAGAGGGCTGAAATCGGTCAATACCGTCGGTGAGATGACCACGCCACCGGCGTGTTTACCGGCGTTTCGCGCCAGCCCTTCCAGGGTCAATGCCATATCAAGAATAGCGGTGACTTCTTCTTCGGTCTCGTAGGCTTTTTTAAGATCTTCGGATTCTTCCAGCGCTTTGGTCAACGTCATACCGATCTCGAACGGGATCGACTTGGCGATGCGATCGACAAAACCGTAAGGCTGTCCCATGACGCGACCGACATCACGCACCACCGCTTTGGCCGCCATGGTGCCGTAGGTGATGATCTGCGAGACGCTGTCCCTGCCGTATGTACGCGCCACATAGTCGATTACCCGGTCGCGGCCTTCCATACAGAAATCGACATCGAAATCCGGCAGTGAGACACGTTCCGGGTTGAGGAAACGTTCGAATAGCAGGTCAAATTCAAGCGGATCGATATCGGTAATCTTCAGTGCATAAGCCACCAGTGAACCGGCACCTGAACCACGGCCCGGCCCCACCGGGATATCATTGTTTTTCGACCACTGGATAAAGTCGGCAACGATCAGGAAGTAACCGGGAAAACCCATGTCGTTGATGACGTCGAGCTCGATCTGCAGACGTTCATCATAAGGCTTCCTTTTCTCGGAAAAATCATCAGCATTTACATCGAACAGAACTTGCAGGCGCTCTTCCAGACCCTGCTGTGAGACCCGGCAGAAATAGCTGGCTTCGGTATCGCCTTCCGGAATCGGAAACTGCGGCAGAAAACTTTTCCCCAGCTGGATCTCCAGGTTACAGCGTTTGGCGATCTCGACCGTATTTGCCAGCGCCTCGGGGATATCTTCGAACAGCTTCTGCATCTCTTCAGCACTGCGAAGATACTGCTGCGGACTATAATTTTTTGAGCGGCGCGGGTCGTCCAGGGTGCGCCCGTCATGAATACAGACACGCGCCTCATGGGCATCGAACTCTTCCGACTTCAGGAAACGTACATCGTTAGTAGCGACCACCGGCACATCACACGCTATCGCCAGCTCTACCGCTTCAGCGATATAGGCCTCTTCATTCTCACGGCCGGTACGCTGCAGCTCGATATAGAAACGGTCTTTGAAACAGGACATCCAGGTCTGTAACCGTGTTTTAGCAAGGTCATGCTGGCCGGCGAGTAGAGCGCGTCCGACATCACCCTGACGGCCACCGGATAAAGCGATGATGCCAGCAGAATATTGCTGTATCCACTCCGCCTGAATGATCGGCACCCCGCGGTGCTGACCTTCGAGATAACTTTTGGAGATGAGCTGCGACAGGTTGAGATAGCCTTCTTTATTCTGCGCCAGCAACACCATCTGAAACGGCGCGTCCTGATCATCGCCAAATCGCACCAGTGCATCAACACCGATTATCGGCTTTATGCCAGTGCCGAGCGCCGCACGGGTAAATTTGACCATGGCAAACAGATTGCTCTGATCAGTCAATGCCACGGCTGGCATGCTGTTTTCAGCCAGCGCAGCCATAAGGGGTTTGACACGCACCAGACCATCGACCAGTGAGTATTCAGTATGTACTCTCAGGTGGATAAAACTTGCTTGTTCTATGGCGCGGGATGTCACTGAGATGCCTCAAATCAGGAGAGGCGTTAGTGTACCAAATCAGTCACTGACGAACATGGATTTTTAGCAGAAAGCATGCAATAAAAACACACATAATTTAAGGTCGGCTTACGGCCAGAAGCGGACCTCCAGAGAAAACTAAAGTCAAAAACTTTTCACCGCCGAGGCGCAGAGACGCCGAGAAAAACA
>JADFWE010000008.1 GCA_015222915.1 Pseudomonadota bacterium
CCAGTGGCTATGCAGTCCCTACTGTTTGGTATTTTTTACGAACGACGAATAACGAGCCACGAACAACGTCTCTTTTTGGCCGTTCTCTGAAGTCCAACCAAAAATCAGTACAATATAACAATCACCCACCACCGGAAAACCCAGATGCCAGCCCCTACGCCAAAAACCGCCTGCTGCATCTATCTCGGCGAACAGCTCGCCGCCTATGGCTTTGGCGACGACCACCCCTTCGGCCCACAACGCCATCATGTTTTCGAGCAGGCATTCTATCAGCAGCAGTTAGACAAGAAGGTCGATATATTACCGCCGGTGAAAACCGGCAGGGAAACCCTGACGCTGTTTCACAGCGAAGAATATATCGATAAAGTCATCGAACAATCCATATCCGGCGTCGGTTATCTCGATGGCGGCGACACCCCCGCCTTTACCAGTATGTATGAAGCCGTCTGTTACGTAGCCGGCAGCGTCGTCGATGCGGTAGATCAACTAATGGCCTCACACTATAAGAAAGCCTTTATCCCTATCGCCGGCCTGCATCATGCCCGCCGCCATGTGGCTGCCGGTTTCTGCGTAATCAATGATTGCGGTATCGCCATAGAATGGCTCTTCCAGAAACACCATCTGCAACGTGTCGCCTATGTCGATATCGATGCGCATCACGGCGATGGTGTTTTCTACAGCTTCGAAAGCGACCCGCGCCTGATCTTTGCCGATATGCATGAAGACGGGAAGTTCTTATACCCCGGCACCGGCGCCATAGGAGAAACCGGAAAAGGTAAAGCCATCGGCACCAAACTGAACATCCCCATGCCACCGGAAGCCGGCGATGATCTGTTCTTTAAGATCTGGCCAAAAGTCGAAGCGTTTCTGCACAAGCATCGGCCTGAATTCATCTTGCTGCAGTGTGGCGCCGACAGCATCAAAGGCGACCCGATCACACACCTGGCCTATTCTGAAAAAGCACATGCTCATGCCGCAACACGGTTAAGCGAGATGGCAGAAAGATTCTGTGGCGGAAGATTGCTGGTCCTGGGCGGCGGCGGGTACAACCATGAAAATATAGCCAGAACCTGGACAGCTGTTGTCAGTAAATTAGCCACATAGCGATCTTCTACTGTACAGCACAACGCTTTATGTCAAGATAAAGCCATGCTCACACACCTCTGGTTTGGTTTTTTTGCGGTCTCTTTTATCAGCGCCTGTTATCAATGGCTGATCAATGGCCAGGGCGAGATATTTTCTGCGCTTATCCAGTCGACCTTCGATATGGCGGGACTCAGCGTCGAGATCGCCATCGGCCTGATCGGTGTACTGGCGCTGTGGCTGGGTTTCTTCAAGATCGCCGAACGTGCCGGCATGGTAAAGCTGCTATCACGTTTTCTGGAACCGCTATTTTTAAAACTGATGCCGGGTGTGCCGAAGAACCATCCCTCACACGGCAGCATCACCATGAACATCGCTGCCAATATCCTGGGGCTGGATAATGCGGCGACACCGATGGGCCTGAAGGCCATGCAGGACCTGCAGACACTGAACCCGGAAAAAGACACCGCCAGCAACGCACAGATATTATTCCTGGTACTGAACACCTCCGCCGTCACCCTGTTACCCGTCACTATCTTTATGTATCGCGCACAACAGGGCTCCGCCGATCCGACAGCCGTATTTTTGCCGATACTGATGGCGACCAGCGCTTCGACATTAACCGGTCTGTTAGCGGTGGCTCATGTACAGAAGATAAACCTGTTCGATAAGACCATCGCACTCTATTTTTCAGGCTTTGCCATCCTGCTCGCGGCTCTGGCCAGCTTCCTGGTCTCATTACCCACAGAACAGATGGCTGAGACCTCCAGCCTGCTCGGCAACTTCATCCTGTTCAGCATCATCATGCTCTTCCTGGGTGCCGGCTGGTTTAGAAAAGTCGATGTATACGACGCTTTTATCGAAGGCGCAAAAGAAGGTTTTGATATCGCCATCAAACTGATCCCCTACCTGCTCGCCATGCTGGTCGCCATCGGACTGTTGCGCAGCAGCGGTGTACTCGACGGCCTGCTCTCGATCTTTACCGCCCTGTTCACCTGGCTGGGATTTAACACCGACTTTATCCAGGCACTGCCGACGGCATTCATGAAACCTCTGAGTGGCAGCGGTGCCCGCGCCATGATGCTTGAGACCATGAGCACTTACGGTGTCGATTCATTCCCCGCCACCGTCTCCGCCATCATGCAGGGCAGCACCGAGACCACCTTCTATGTATTAGCCGTGTATTTCGGCAGCGTCGGCATCAAAAAAGTCCGGCATGCACTGGCCTGTGCGTTGCTCGCAGACCTTGCCGGTATCTCGACAGCCATCTTTGCCGGCTACCTGTTCTTTCATTAACCCCTCCCGCAGAAGACAGGCAACCTCTGATCAGAGCTGGAGAGGTTTCCGAGGTGTTAACAATAACTTGATATTTTCTTTGCGTCTCATCGCCCCTGCGCCTCTACAAGAGTCTAATTTTTTCTGGCAATTGAGAACCGAATGCTTTAAAACATAAACCATGTGTCTACGCCCACGCCATAAGCTATTCATGTTCAGTCTGATATTACTGACGCTATCCGCCTGTTCGATGAACAAGATGATGGTCAATATGTCGATGCCGATGATCGAAGGCGGTATCGAGGCGATGAACGAGGAACCGGATCTGCAGCTGGCAGAAGAATCCATGCCTGCCAATATCAGCATGATGAACGGCATGCTCAAACTCGATCCTGAAAATGTTCAGCTGCAGGTCTATGCTGCACAGGCCTATTACGGTCTGTCTTATGGCTTCAATGAAGACACGGATCTCAGACGCGCAGATAAATTTTATCTGCGCGGGCTGAAGCACGGCCTGACCGCGCTAGCTCTACTCGGCATCAGCGATATAAAAAAGATAAGCCCTGATGAACTGGAAACCCGGCTCCAGGAACTGGATAGAGACGACGTCGCCGCACTGTTCTGGACCGCAAGCAACTGGGCAAAATGGATAGACCTTAACCGTGACGACCCGGCAAGCCTGATACAGCTGGCAAAACCGACCGCGATGATGCAACGCGTGATAGCGCTGGATGATACCTTCTACCACGGCGGCGCTCATATGTACTTCGGTGTTTATTATGGTGCCCGCGCACCCATGTTCGGCGGCGATTTCGACAGAGCAAAACAGCACTTCGACCGGGCCCGTGAGATCAATGACGACAGACTGCTCATCGTCGATCTGCTACAGGCACAATATCTGTCACGACAGATGTTTGACCGGCAGGACTTCCATCAGCGCCTGACAAAAATCATCGATGCACCGGAAGACATCTACCCTGAACTGACGCTGATGAACCAGATCGCAAAACGCAAAGCGAAATTACTGCTGGCCAGGGAAGCGCAATGGTTCTGATACCCGAAAGCCCCGGCGCCCTGTTTAAAACGCTGATAGTATCTTTTTTATTATTAACGTCACATCTCGTCTCTGCAGAAGAAGTCTACACCCTCAAGTTCGCCACCCTGCTACCTACCGGCACCTCCTGGACAAAAACACTTGATGCCTGGGTGAGAGAGGTCGAACAGAAAAGTAATGGCCGCCTGAGATTCAAGATCTATCCCGGTGGCATCATGGGTGATGAGCCTGACGTATTGCGCAAGATCAGAAAAGGCCAGCTGCAGGGCGGCCTGTTCAGCGGCTACGGCATCGGCCGTATCTATTCACCGGCACGTATACTCGAACTGCCTTTTCTATACCGGAACACCGATGAATCTGATCACGTTCGAAACAGGCTGATGCCGGAGATCGATGCCGGTTTTCGCGACAGCGGTTTTGAGTTACTAGGCTGGCCGGAAGTCGGCTTCATCCATCTTTTCTCCAAACACAGGATACAGTCGGTGGCAGACATGCGTAACAGCCGCATCTGGTTATGGCAGGGTGACCCGCTGGGCGAAGCCATGTTTGCTGCCGCAGATATCAAACCGGTTCCGCTGTCTATCATCGATGTCTATCCGCAGCTGTCAGCAAAACACGGTAGTATCGACACCGTCTACATGTCGACTTTCGGTGCCATCGCCCTGCAGTGGTATTCACAGGTAAAGTACGCCAGCCACATCTCGGTGACCAATGCCATCGGTGCAGTCGTTGTCAGCAACAAGTTCTATAACAGGCTGCCGCAAGACCTGCAGCAGCTATTAAAAAGCTCCGGCATAAAAGCCAGTGACACTATCCGCGAAAAGACGCGTCTGGAAAACATCAAAAGCAAACAGCTGTTGATCGACAACGGCATCGAGTTCGTCTGGGACTGGGATGAAGTCGATATGGATGAATTCATCACCATCCGTGATAAAGCCGCCGCACACCTTATCGAAACCGGTTATATCCCGAAAGACTTTTTTGATAAAGCACTTTTGTATCTGAATGATTACCGGCAGCAACAGACATCAGGCAGATAAAGTGATAGCTGCATATAAGACAGTGCCCTTCACGGAAGGCGATCAGGATGACAGGCGCTCACCGATCTGCTGTCATCCTGAGGCCGGAAGGATCTTTTTCGCCGGCCTTTCTTTTGCCATCCTGTCCCTTACTGACCGTGGCAACAGGTCCTCATGCCCGCCCTTCTAAAAACACTTAACCATCATCTGCAGCAGCTTGAGATCTGGCTGGCATCAGGTGCCCTGCTGCTACTGCTGTCACTTTCCATCTTTCAGATCCTGCTGCGAAATATCCTTGAGTTCGGTTACCCGGAGATCGATATCATCAACCGTCACCTACTCGTCGTATGTGGCATGATGGGTGCGGCACTGGCGACAGCAAAGAGTACACATATAAAGACCGATGCACTTAACATCCTGTTAAGCACGGCTACGAAGCAAAAACTGCAGCTGCCGATAAACCTGTTCGCCGCTTTCGTCTGCGGCCTGTTATGTTATTACTCGTTTATCTTCGTCTCAGACGAATGGCAGTATGCACCGCCGAATGAACGTTGGACACTACCGTTCACCGTCATCTATCCACTGAGTTTTTGCCTGATGGCGGTCCATTTTTTCTACAATGCGATATCACCGGCAGCAGGACTATCGGAGCCGTCATCATGATGGCGGCCATGGTCTTTTTTCTGCTTGTCCTTGCGCTTATCGGCGCGCCGCTATTTACCGTACTGGCCGCTGCTGCAGTGATCGCCAGTTATTCGTCTGAGATCAGCCCGGACATCCTCATCATCGAGATGAACAGGCTTACCTCGTCACCCAATATGATCGCGCTGCCGCTCTTCATCCTCGCAGGTGTGGTGATGGCGAACGGCGGCACCGCACGCCGGCTGGTCACTTTCTACCGCGCCAGTTTCGGCTTCCTGCCTGGCGGCATCGCTATCGTCGCTATCGTCAGCTGCGCTTTTTTCACCATGTTCTCCGGCGCATCCGGCGTTACCATACTCGCGCTCGGCGGCCTGCTCTACCCGGTGTTAAAGGATGAAGGTTATCCGCAGAACTTCAGCCTTGGCCTGCTGACCACTTCAGGTTCCCTCGGTTTACTCTTTCCGCCCAGCCTTGCCATCCTGATCTATGGCATCGTCGCTAACGTCAGTATCGAGAGCATGTTCCTGGCCGGACTGCTGCCGGGCCTGTTACTGATCATCTTTCTCAGCATCTACAGCATGCGAAGTGCACAGCAGCACGATGTTAAACGCCAGGCCTTTGTTTTGAGCGATGTGATAAGGAGCAGCCGACATTGCGCCTGGGACCTGTTCCTGCCCGTCGGTATCGTGTTCGGCATCTTTGGCGGTTTTGTTTCGTTGACCGAAGCCGCTGCCGTCACCTCGGCCTATGTACTCTTCGTCGAGATGGTGATCTATAAAAACCTTTCGATAAAACAACACGGACTAAAGCTGCTGAGCGAGACCAGCCTGCTGTTCGGCAGCCTCATCATCATCCTGCTGGTTGCACTGGGGCTGACCAACCTGCTGATCGATGCACAGATACCGATGCAGCTGCTGGCTTTTATCGAACAGTTCGTCGATTCTAAAATACAGTTTCTTATCCTGCTAAACCTGTTCCTGCTGGCAGTCGGCGCCGTCATGGATATCTTTTCGGCCATCCTGGTGGTGGTCCCGCTGATACTGCCCCTGGCAGATCGCTACAATATCCACCCCGTACATCTCGGCATCATCTTCCTCGCCAATCTCGAGATAGGTTATTCGACACCGCCGGTCGGCATCAACCTGTTTATTGCCAGTCAACGTTTCAAAAAACCGGTACTCACTCTATTTCATTCGACACTGCCGTTTTTGCTGATCATGCTCATCTGGTTATTAGCGGTAACTTATATTCCTGTGCTATCGCTATGGTGGCTTAACTAATCGATTCCGCAAACGACAACAGCCATCAATTGTGTCAGTTTTTCAACAACTTATTTTCATAAAAACAGGTTTATTTCTGAAAAACTAGTGAAAAATAGAACCGACAAGGTTATTCTTTGCCTATAAATATATGTTATTGAATATGGAGCTATAAGATGCAGAAGCCCTGGTTAAAAAGTTACCCTGCTGGCGTACCGGAAGAGATCGATGCTAACGAATACTCGTCCGTAGCAAATATTTTTGACACCAGCATAGCTAAATTCGGCGACCTGCCTGCATATACCAACTTCGGCAAAACGCTAAGTTATCATGAAGTTGATATCTACACCGCACAACTTGGCGCCTATCTCAAGAATGAACTGGGACTGGAAAAAGGTGATCGTGTTGCGGTGATGATGCCCAACCTTCTACAGAACCCTATCGCCATCTTCGCCATACTCCGCGCCGGCCTGGTCGTAGTAAACACCAACCCGTTATATACCACCCGTGAACTGAAACACCAGCTCAACGATTCTGGTGCCAAAGCCATCATCATCGTGGAAAATTTTGCTCACGTCCTCGAGCAGGTCATAGATGAGACACCGATAGAGAAAGTCATCACCACGAAGATGGGCGATATGCTTTCACCATTAAAAGGTTTCATCATCAACGCCGTAGTCAAACATATCAAAAAGATGGTTCCTGCATACAACCTGAAAGACTCTATCGGTTTCAACAAGGCACTGAAGCTGGGCGCACAACACCGCTTTCAGACAGTACCGACCGACCACGATGACATCGCCTTTTTACAATACACCGGCGGCACCACCGGCGTCTCCAAAGGTGCGATACTAACCAACAGGAATATGGTCGCCAACATGCTGCAGGCATCGTCATGGATCAATGATTTTATCGGCGATGAAAAAAGTACCATCATCACCGCTCTGCCGCTGTATCACATCTTTTCACTGACGGCTAACTGTCTTACCTTCATGCGTTTTGGCTGGTGCAATTATCTCATAACCAATCCACGCGATATGAATGGTTTCGTCAAAGAACTCAAGGCGACTAACTTCAGAGTACTGACCGGTGTTAATACTTTATTCAACGGTCTATTGAACCACCCGGACTTTAAGACGATAGACTTCAGTAACTTTGCCTTTGCCCTCGGTGGCGGCATGGCAGTACAGCGCGGCGTTGCCGAGCGCTGGAAAGAGGTTACCGGCACTACCCTCATCGAAGCTTACGGCCTGACCGAGACCTCGCCTGCCGCCTGCATGAACCCGATGAACCTGAAAGATTTCAACGGCAAGATCGGCCTGCCCATCCCGTCGACCGAAGTATCCATACAGGACGATGACTGGAACGAACTCGCGCTCGGTGAACAGGGTGAGATATGTATCCGCGGCCCGCAGGTAATGCAGGGATACTGGAAACGCCCGAAAGAGACTTCAGGCGTACTCAGTAATGATGGATGGTTACATACCGGTGATATCGGTTTTATGGACGAAGAGGGTTTCGTACAGATCGTCGACCGCAAAAAAGACATGATACTGGTCTCCGGCTTCAACGTCTTCCCGAACGAAGTCGAAGAGGTGATCGCTGACCATCCACATGTTGTGGAAGTAGGCGTCATAGGAAAACCTGATGAACATAGTGGCGAAGCTGTAATGGCCATCGTCGTCAAATGCGACGACTCGTTGACAGAGGAAGCATTAAGAAGCTTCTGTCGAGATGGATTGACCAGCTACAAGGTTCCGAAGTCCATCGTATTTACCGAAGAGCTACCAAAGACCAATGTCGGCAAGATATTACGGCGCGAGTTGCGCGATAAATATATTACAGGAACCTGAAAAAGCTTCGCTTTTTAATGAATAATGAATAACGAATAACGAATAATTTTTTCGTTTCATCGTTGGCGGGGCTTCGTACTCAAGCTCAGCCTTCGCCTGATATACGATCAAAGAAAGAAGTATTCGCCGCTAGCGATAAAAGCGCGTTCTTCTTCTGTGCTCTCTCTGCCGATAATCTCATTCAGCTCTGGAAAGCGGCCGAATCTCTCGATCACATAATGATGATCTTTGGCATACTGCAGGTTCATCTCAAACGGCCTCCTATATTCTTCCGGCACATCCTCGACCAGTTGTGAATAGGCTTTCACACACAGGTTCTGTTTTTCGATATCTTCTGCATGCTCCAATGGCAGATAAAAAAAACTGCGCTCGATCGAATGACATTTACTATCATCTCCGGCAGCGATGCCATCGATACAGAGCGCCTGCGCTTTTTCATCCTGGGCAAAAGCCAGGGCATCACCGCGATGGATGTGGCGGGAGAACTGGTCCAGCAGGATGATCAGGGCCAGGCGGCCACGATAGGAATCAGGCCAGTGATCCAGCTCACCTTTGATGGCTTTATCATAATCGACACCGAACTTTAGAAAAATCTCACTATCGTAAGCCGCGCCGCTCTTGAACCACATATCCATCTTCGAAACATCTGCAGTGTAGGGCGTGGGAAAGGCCCCGAACCAGAACTGCAGGATATCTTCGATGCGGTTAGACATTAAAAAAATTTTAAGTTGTAAGTTACATGTTACAAAAAAGAAACCGCTGAACTCACCACTTTCAACTTAAAACATGCAACTTAAAACTTTTTTAGAAGTGGACCAGTACGTTCGCCTGCAACGCATTAACATTTTCACGCGCTACATATTCCATTCTGAAAGCGACTTTGGTATCAAATTTATACTGCAGACCGGTACCCAGCAAAAGACCATCATCGTCACCAAAATCATAACCCAGACGAACCAGCATATCGGTCTTACTTGATAACGGAACCGATTCAACAGCAGACGCCCAGAAACCGGTAACATCCTCACCACTTCCGCCTTTGTAACCGCTAAAATTACCTGTATCTAAATAACCGATCTCGACGGCGGTTGATATATCATCATTCAGCTTAAAGTCGAAATCATATCCGCCAATAAACTGAAACCCACGGGCACTGCCAAAACCGGGCAGGCTGTTAAAATTGAAACCACCACCGACGTAGATATTGCTCGCATTCACCACACCTTCTGCATGTGCAACGGAGGCTAAGGACATCAATGCTACTAAACCTGCTATTTTTTTCATATATATAATCCACTTCAAATTTTAAAAACGCTGTATTTCACCATATATGACGGCCAGTCGCCAATATCCACTGGTAACTATATGCAAAATACACCAAAATACCTGACATTCTCATTCATACGAAAAATCTATAACTACACATCATGGCACGTTTCATCATACTGCTGGCCGTTATCGGCATCGCACTGATCGTCTGGCACAAGATCTCAAAAACCAGCGGCGAACAGCGTAAAAAACTCATCACGTGGAGCATCGTCGGCGGTGTTGGCGGCATCCTGGGGCTACTGGCTCTGACCGGACACCTCAATATCATCACCGCGGCCATCGCCGGGCTGGTTGCATTGGCGCCGCGCGCCATACAGTTGGCCAAATACCTGCCATTTATCAACCGCTTATATAAACAGCAGACCCAGGGAACGGCACAGGGGACGCAACAGAGTCAGCAGCAGGGTAATACACCGCCACGAGGCAAACAGCAGATGCCCGACGATGAAGCCATGGAAGTTCTTGGGCTGAAACCCGGTTTTACCAAAGAGGACGTCATTCAGGCGCATCGCCGGATGATGCAGAAAGTTCACCCGGACCGGGGCGGTTCGGATTACCTGGCGGCGAAGATCAACCAGGCCAAGGATACCCTGCTGGCAAATTTCTGATCGATGCCCACCTTCTCCCACGGCCACCTCCCACATCTTTCCAAACCGCCATCTCAACAGCCAGCCCAAATCGGCTACTGATGAAGAAAAGTCAGAATCCGCTTCTTCATATCTGAATAAAACGGGTTGTACCTGAGGCGCAGCATATCGCTGGCATGGATACTCAATACACCCTTCTCGCCTTTGGTCTCCAGTAAACCGATATGCAGATTCATCCCGGCTCCCTGACCACCTTCCCTGCCACCTTCCTGACTGTCTTCCGGCTCAGAACCGTACAAAGAATCGGTTGGCGGGAACGGCATGGCGACATGTGATAACGAGTACACATGATCCGGCCATCTCATATCTGTAGCCTGGACCTCATAATGCTTATCTGCCAGTGACCAGTGATGCATGGCTATCTCCGTACTTCCCTTTGAAACATTGGTAAAAAATCTCAGATCAAAACTTATCTTGCCGCGTTTCAACAGGGCCTCGTATTCCGCAATAGGATCATTTTTAAGAAAGATGGTGAGCTCTTCACGGCGATTTATGTCGAACAGCACCAGCTCATTGCCCTTATTCTGTAATTTATCCATGAGATGCGTCACCACCGCATGCGTCGAAACAGTGGCATCGGCCAGCGACATCAGGGCCAGTGTCCGCGGGAAATCTACAGTACCTGCCGAAGTATCGAGCAGGGCCATCTTCCTGTCGATCTCCCGGGTAAGGCGGTACATCTGGTCCCCGGCATTCACTGCAAACGAGGTATATTTATACGGGTCATATTCCGGGCCGATAGAGTTCCACACCAGTTTGTCGATACCCAACAGAACCGCAAGCCGTGACTGCCATACTGCCAGCGCTGCGATCTCAGATACCCCGATAGCAGGTGATATCAGCACCAGCGCATCTGCACGGCGTAATCTCTCATCCTGCAACGCATCCAGCGAATAGCTAACCGCCTGAGCAGCACCCATGGAGTAACCGATGATATACATCGGCTGCTGACCGGTATTTTCACTGACATACGCCGCCGCCAGTTTTATCGCCGAAGCCATATCCTGCCAGCTGGCATGTACCAGACCCGTTGGTGCCGTTCCATGACCGGGCATACGCAGGCCCAGTACATAATAGCCCTGTTCATATAACGTTACGGCGAGTGCCCTGAGGCTATATGGCGAATCTGAAAGACCGTGCAACAGCAACACGCCACCGCGCGGCTCTTTCGGGGCCATGATAAAACTTCGGTTCCAGTTTTTTTTGTAGTGTGTCGGATCAGCCAGTGACCTCTCAGCAAAACGATTCAGCTGGCTATCGGGCAAGCCTGAAGGCAGATCGTAGATGTCATCCTGCAACTGCTGGAACAGCCTGCCTTCAAGACCGAGATACTTTTCGAATGAATCGATCTCGGCCTCTTTTGCTACCGTATATTCTTCGTCCAGCTTAACCTTGTGCCACGGGTACAGCTCAGCACGGCTATCCATCAGATAGGTAAATACGGCGATAGCACTCAGCAGCGCACCCATAAAACCGACGAACAGCATGTACAGGATGCTGACGCTATAGCGTTTGAGATGCGGCAAAAAAACAAGTTTCATCAGTTGTGCATAACCTTAAATGTTGATATCGACGTTTAGTTTCAGCCACCACCGCAAACGACACAAAACGGAAGTCAGAAGCTTTAAAAGCTATTCACCACAGAGGCACAGAGAGCACAGAGGAAAAGCATTTGTTTTCGTTAATCGCGCCGTAGGCGCTATTAACAATAAAAAACTCTGTGCTCTCTGTGCCTCTGTGGTGAAATGTTTTTGACCTTCCGTTTATAGTTTTCGTAGGTCGGGTTAGCGTTAGCGTAACCCGACAATCTACGGTAAATGATGTACCGCGACGGTGGGCAATGCCCACCCTACAAAAAATTATAAAATGTTTTTTCTTCGTGTCCTTCGCGGCAAAAAATATGTTTTTCTAAATGTCGTCTCCTGGCTGCAGGCGCCAGTAGTTATCAGCATCTTTTTTAAGATGCTTACGTTCAGCCGCGGCTTTATTCCCGTTCAATAGCTGGTTCAGGTCGTCTATGACTGCACGGTTGTACAGGTGATAAAGGTGGCCTGAAGGATATTGTACCGGCACATCTGAAACATCGATTATCTCGACACCCTCCAGCCCTTTAAGATGCGAGCCGGACTGACCCAGACGCGGATAGCCATGCAGATTCTCCGATGCTGCCAGCGGGCTGTCATACGAGGACACGTAGATGGTAATGCGCTTCGCCAACGGTTTTATATAAGGCAGGTATTGCTCGAAGATACCGGCATCGGTATCAGCCGCCAGCAGCACTAGCTGATCGAACATCTGATTACCCGCTGATGATTTTTTCACGGACTCATGTTCGATGGACAGCCTCACCAACGCCAGCATGGTACCGCGTGTACCCAGACTGTGCGCGATCACGTTGACTTTACCAGTACCGAATTCCTCGATCATATCGGCCAGTGTTTTCTGTAAGGCCTCCACTGACCAGTACAGGTCAGTCTCATCCTGCGTGTAGTTTACGATGACACCATCAGAAGGCCAGCTGAAGAGCACGAAACGGCCACCGAGGCCGAGGGAACGCTGCAGCTCTGAGGCCCGGCGACAGCCGCGGTCAAAACTGATATTAAAACCGTGGGTATAGATAAACGGCGGCCGCTCCCCCGACGTTTCCCTGAGCCTGGGCAAGAAGTCTTCAACTGCACTTTCGCGGACTGCTTCAAGCTCTAGCAATTCTTCCGGAATATAGAAAGGAACATTCTCAGCGATAGACTTTAAAACACTCACCGACGTATAAGCTACCGAGCAACTACCGGCGCGCAGGATATCCCGCTCGCCGCCAAAATAGTCATC
>JADFWE010000383.1 GCA_015222915.1 Pseudomonadota bacterium
GGCGTGCTGATAAAAAACATGAAGGCCGATGCGGGCCTGCTACGAAACTGTTTACGGGTTACTGTCGGCACGCCGGGCGAGAACCAGGCCTTTCTCGTTGCACTCGAATCGGCAATGAAAAATGAAAAGTGAATAATGAAAAATGTAGAAGCATTACACCGTGTAGCGAACCCTGCGAGATATCTATATTTTTCACTTTTCATTATTCATTTTTCATTGCCATTAATGAGCCGCTAGCGGCTCATTAATGGCCGCTGTCCCAGTATCGCCCTGGTCATAAAACTCTGCCGTGCTCTTATGCCTTCGATCAGGAATTCGTCGCCCGGCCTGCCGTCGGCGATCAGGTTGAGGATATCGCTGGTGCTGTAGATATCATGCTGGTTTATTTTTGTGATGATGTCGCCGGGTTCCAGTCCGGCTTTATCCCCCGGGCCGCCTTTATCGACGCTTGTCACCAGGATGCCGTGTGCTGAACTGAGTTCCAGTGAGCGTAATACCGGCGGTGTTAATTCCTGGCCTTCAGCCCCCAGCCATCCCCTGACGACGAGGCCGTTCTTGATGATCTGGTCTGCTACCTTCTGCGCCAGGTCGATTGGGATAGCAAAGCTGATGCCCTGGAAGTTCCCGGTACTGGAAAAGATATTGGAGTTGATACCGACGATATCTCCGGCAGTATTAATCAATGCGCCGCCTGAGTTTCCCGGGTTGATAGCGGCATCGGTCTGGATGAAATTTTCGTAGGTATTTAACGATACGCGTGTTCTGCCGGTAGCGCTGATGATGCCCTGGGTGACGGTCTGGCCGATGGCGAAAGGGTCACCGATTGCCAGTACGATATCGCCAACTTTTATCTTTGTGATGTCGGCGGCGTGCAGCGTCGGCAGGTTATCCTGGTTTATCTTGAGTACGGCAAGGTCGGTTTCCGGGTCGGCACCGATAAGCTCGGCTTTTGCCACTTTGCCGTCATTCAGGCGAACCATGATTTCGTCACGCTGCTCGATGACATGGTAATTGGTCAGGATGTATCCGTTGCTTCTGATGATGACACCAGACCCCGTGCTGGCCTCTGCCTGACGTTTTGGGCGATGTGGAGAGCTCTTGCCTAAAAAACGCTGGATGACCTCATCATCAGCTTTGCTGTCGTCCGTGGCCGCAGACCAGATTACGGTCCGGATGCTGACGACAGCGGGGGCAGCCTTCATCACCGCATCGGCATACCCGGTGTGCCTGTGTTGAGTTGTTTGTGCCAGTTGATTGCTGCTGTTCGCTTGATTTAAATCAACCCTGATATCGCCGCGATAGAGCAAAATTGCCAGCCCTGAAACGATGCCGATAGACAGCCAGGCTAAAAAATACACAAAAGCGTGTTTTTGTTTCTGCATCGGCTGTCGTATCCCTTTGTTTTTATTGAGGTTGCTGTATTAAACTTGGCTAAAATGCTAATTTACGCTATTCTATGCGCGCTTTGCAACATGGGTAGACCTGTTTTATTTGCGTTTTACAGGTGGTAAATCGGTTGCGGGAAGACTTCAGCGGGCATATTTACGATGACTGTTTTGAAGTAACCGCAGGCTTTGAGATGAAGACCTCATTTGTCTGTGGTCATGTTGTTTGCAGATTGAGCCTAAAAGAACTTTATAGCAAGAATTTTGCAACAAGAATTTTTATTTAATATTTGGAGATATCCAATATGTCTACTGACATAAAATCTGATCAAGAGGTAGATACAAAACGCCGCCGCTTTCTAGTCACGTCCACCTCGGTGGTCGCTGCAGTAGGTGCAGGTTTTGTAGCCGTTCCATTTTTATCCTCATGGATGCCTAGCGAGAGAGCGAAGAATGCGGGTGCGCCCGTAGATGTCGATATCAGCAAGCTTGAAGAAGGCCGTCTGCTGGTCGTCGAGTGGCAGAGTAAGCCAGTCTGGATCCTCAAGCGTTCGCCGAAGACACTGTCTGATCTGCCGAAGATTGACGATCTACTGCGTGATCCGTCGTCTGAAAATGCCGATCAGCAGCCTGCTTATGCACAGAACGAAAACCGTTCGATCAAACCGGAAATACTGGTCCTGGTCGGTATCTGTACACATCTGGGCTGTTCGCCAACGTTCCGTCCTGAGATCGGTTCTGTTGATCTGGGTGCAGACTGGCTGGGTGGTTTCTTTTGCCCGTGCCATAGTTCTCGATTCGACCTTGCCGGTCGTGTCTTCCAGGGTGTTCCGGCACCGACTAATCTGGTGGTACCGCCGCATAAATATGTAAGTGACAACGTCATTGTCGTTGGTGTAGATGGGGAGGCAGCATAATGGGTAACTTAATTGGATGGATAGATGATCGTTTTCCACTGACAAAAATGTGGAATGAACATCTGGCCGAATATTACGCACCGAAAAATTTCAATTTCTGGTATTTCTTTGGTTCACTGGCCCTGATGGTACTGGTGATCCAGATCATCTCGGGTATCTTCCTGACCATGCATTACAAACCGGATGGCGCTATGGCGTTTGCTTCGGTCGAGCATATCATGCGCGACGTGCCTTATGGCTGGTTGATCCGTTACATTCACTCGACCGGTGCTACCGCGTTCTTCGTCGTGGTCTATCTGCACATGTTACGTGGCCTGATGTATGGTTCCTACAAGAAACCACGTGAGTTGCTGTGGCTGTTCGGTATGTTTATCTACCTGGCACTGATGGCTGAAGCTTTCATGGGCTACCTGTTACCATGGGGCCAGATGTCCTACTGGGGTGCGCAGGTAATCATCTCTCTGTTCAGTGCGATCCCTGTTATCGGTGATGACCTGACATTGTGGATACGCGGCGATTTCGTTATTGGCGATGCAACCCTTAACCGTTTCTTCGCACTGCATGTAATCGCACTGCCGCTGGTCCTGGTGTTCCTGGTGATCGCTCACATCCTCGCGTTGCACGAAGTGGGTTCTAACAACCCTGACGGTGTCGAGATCAAAAAGAACAAAGATGCGAATGGTATTCCACTGGACGGCATTCCTTTCCACCCGTACTATTCTGTTAAAGATATCGTCGGCGTGGTGGTCTTCCTGTTCTTCTTCAGCCTGGTTCTGTTCTACTTCCCTGACGGCGGTGGTTACATGCTGGAGCATGCCAACTTTATCGCCTCTGACCCGCTGAAGACGCCTGAGCATATTGCACCGGTATGGTATTTCACTCCTTTCTACGCGATCCTGCGTGCCGTGCCTGATAAATTATTAGGTGTCGGTGCCATGGGCGGCGCGATCGTTGTGTTGTTCTTCCTGCCATGGATAGATCGTTGTAAAGTGAAATCTATCCGTTACCGTTCAGGTATCTTCAAAGCTAATCTGATCGTGTTCTGCATCAGCTTCGTGGTACTGGGCTGGTTAGCTATGCAACCAGTGAATGAGGTCATTACTTTTATGTCTCGTCTGTTCTCTTTCTTATATTTTGCTTTCTTCGCTGTGCTCTATGTCACATCTAAAAATGAAAGCACCAAGCCTGTACCTGATAGGGTGACATCATGAAAATAGCTAACATGCAAATGATTAAAAAAGCGACCATGAAAACGACCATACTCTCGTTTATTGCTGCTGCATTGCTGACGCCAGTGATGGCGCTGGCATCAGGTGGTGCTCACCTGGAATCTGCACCTATCGATATCAATGATAAAGAATCATTGCGTCGTGGTGCTCAGGCTTTCGGTGACTATTGCTATAGTTGTCACGCTGCTTCGTTCATGCGTTTCAACCGTATCGCGAAAGATCTGGATATGGAAGAGCAGGATGTGCGTGAGATGCTTATCCATACCTATAACAAAAAGGGTGCGCCGACCAAGATCGGTGATCTGATGAAGGTATCGATGACAGCTGATTATGCTAAAGAAGCATTTGGTACAGCTGTTCCTGACCTGTCTCTGTCTGCGCGTGCACGTGGCCCTAACTGGATATACACTTACCTGCGTAGTTTCTACGTAGACTCGGATCGCCCAACAGGCTTTAATAACCCTGTGTTCCCGGACGTTGGCATGCCTAACGTGCTGTGGTCACTGCAGGGTCTGCAGGAGCCTGAATATAAAACTGTCATGCACGGTGATGTAGAAGTCGAAGAGCTGGAA
>JADFWE010000384.1 GCA_015222915.1 Pseudomonadota bacterium
GCGGCAATCGCACCACAGCCCTGTATTGCCCGTCCCACGATAATACCTTCGATGCTTTCTGCGCTGCCAGCGATCAGCGAACCCGCAGCAAAGATGAGCAGACCCATAAAGATCACCGGTTTTCGACCGATGCGGTCTGACAACATACCGAACGGAATCTGTAATATGGCTTGAGTCAGACCATAAGCACCTAGCGCCAGCCCCATAAGCAATGGCGTAGCACCGGGCAACTCATCACCATACAGCGCAAATACCGGCAATATCATAAATAGCCCCAGCATGCGGAAGGCATAAATTATTGACAGCGAAATGGCTGCGCTGCGCTCCTGAGAGGCTAAATTACTTGATACTTGATGATTCATTGAGGATAGATATTAAAAATATTCGGGTGTAGCTATTGCCGAAAAAGCTAAAAGACGGCATTCTATCAGATTGCTTCATTTTTACGCTGTATAGTTTTATGGATACCATTCAGATTCGCGGTGCACGCACCCATAATCTAAAAAATATTGATCTCGATATTCCCCGTGACAAGTTGATCGTCATTACCGGCCTGTCCGGTTCAGGCAAATCATCGCTGGCATTTGATACCATCTTTGCGGAAGGCCAGCGGCGTTATGTGCAGTCTTTATCGACCTATGCCCGCCAGTTCCTGTCGATGATGGAAAAGCCGGATGTCGACACCATAGAAGGCCTGTCACCGGCCATCTCGATCGAACAGAAGACCACCTCGCACAACCCGCGTTCGACGGTAGGCACCATCACCGAGATCTACGATTACCTGCGCTTACTGTTTGCCCGCGCCGGTACACCGCGCTGCCCGGAACACGATACAGAATTAGAGGCACAGACCATCAGCCAGATGGTCGATCAGGTACTGGCATTGCCCGAGGGCAGCAAACTGATGCTGCTGGCACCTGTCATCCGTGATCGCAAAGGCGAACACCTGAATTTATTCGCTGACTTCAAACAGCAGGGCTTTATCCGCGTTCGCATCGACGGCACGGTACACGAGCTCGATGAAGTCCCCGAGCTCGACGCTAAAAAGAAACATACGATCGAAGTCGTAGTAGACCGCTTTAAAGTCAGAGAAGACATCAAAACACGTCTTGCTGAATCATTCGAAACCGCGTTATTACAGGCTAACGACGTCGCTACCATCGCCTGGATGGACGACACAGAGAAGGCTGACCTGGTGTTCTCGGCAAAGTTTGCCTGTGCGCAATGTGGTTACAGCCTGCAGGAACTCGAACCACGGTTATTTTCTTTCAACAATCCTGCTGGCGCCTGCCCGGAATGTGAAGGCCTTGGTCACAACAATTTCTTTGACCCGGAACGCGTCATCAGCGCCCATCTGAGCCTTGCCGGTGGCGCTATTCGCGGCTGGGATCGACGCAATGCTTATTATTTCAGCATCATTCAATCATTAGCCAAACATTACGATCTTGATATAGAAATTCCTTTTAAAGAGTTAGACAAAAAGCATCAGAAGATCCTGATGTATGGCAGCGGCACCGAAAAAATCACTTTTAACTACCCGGGCCACGCTGGCCGGCGCGGCAAGCAACGTACACATAAATTTGAAGGCGTACTGCACACCATGGAACGGCGTTACCGCGAAACAGAATCAAACCTGGTGCGTGAAGAACTGGCCAAATTTCTTTCTGTTCAGCCCTGCCCTGAATGCCATGGCACGCGATTAAATGAAGCCGCGCGCCATGTATTCATCAAAGAAAAAACACTGGCTGAGCTCACCGCGATGCCTATCGAAAAATCATTTGAGTTCTTTGATACATTAGAACTAAGCGGTCACCGTGGTGAGATCGCGAAAAAGATCAACCGTGAGATCTCATCACGGCTTAATTTCCTGGTGAACGTCGGACTGGAATACTTAACACTGGATCGCAGCTCCGACACC
Source organism: Pseudomonadota bacterium (assembly GCA_015222915.1). Taxonomy (GTDB): domain Bacteria; phylum Pseudomonadota; class Gammaproteobacteria; order SZUA-229; family SZUA-229. Next base: position 1,919 of record JADFWE010000384.1, read on the forward strand.
TTGTCCGGTGGCGAGTCTCAACGTATCCGCCTCGCCAGCCAGATCGGTGCAGGCCTTGTCGGTGTCATGTATATCCTCGACGAGCCATCCATCGGTCTGCACCAGCGCGATAACGACCGGCTGATCACCACACTGAACCA
>JADFWE010000064.1 GCA_015222915.1 Pseudomonadota bacterium
AGTCAGGGTTATGGCGGTGGCCGAGGTCAGGGTGGCGGCCAGGGTAGCGGTATGGGTACTCAGGGTAATCCAAACCAGTATCAGTACCAGCACCAGTACCGTTATGGTAAAGGTGGCGGTCAGGGTCAGGGTGGACAAGGTGGCCAGTATCGGGATATGCAGAGATCTCCTCAGCCAGCACCTGCACCAGCACCAGTACAATAGTGCATGAGGGTAGATAAACTCGTTTTACTTTTGAAGTATAATAAAAAAACGGCAGCCATATAGGCTGCCGTTTTTTGTAGCACCAGAAAAGTTATTAAGATGCTTTGCGTTTCTGCTCGTTGTCCTGACTGGCAAGATAATCTTCATAATTACCACGGAAATCAACCAGACCTTTCGGTGTCATCTCGATGATGCGGGTTGCCAGTGATGATACGAATTCGCGGTCATGACTGACGAAGAATAAAGTGCCGGGATAATTTTCCAGTGCCAGGTTGAGCGATTCGATAGATTCCATATCCAGATGGTTGGTTGGCTCGTCCATCAGCAGGATGTTATTACGTTGCAGCATCAGCTTGCCAAATATCATGCGACCCTGTTCACCACCGGAGATAACGCTGACTTTTTTGCCGATATCGTCCGAAGAGAACAACAGACGCCCCAGGGTACCGCGGATAGACTGTTCATCGTCATTCTCCTTACCCCAGTAACTCATCCAGTCGTACAGGGTTTTATCATCTTTGAAATCCGCCGCGTGATCCTGTGCGTAATAACCCAGCTGAGCATTCTCTGACCATTTCACAGTACCGGCAGATGCTTCCAGGTCACCGTATAAACATCTTAGTAACGACGTTTTACCGATACCGTTAGGACCGATGATAGCGATACGTTCACCGACTTCGACCATCAGATCGAGGTTGGCAAACAGGTAATTATCATCAAAGCTCTTCGCCAGGCCTTCGACTTCCAGCGCCAGACGGTGCAGCTTCTTATCTTCTTCAAAATAGATATAAGGGTTTTTACGGCTCGAAGGTTTGACTTCGGCCAGCTGGATCTTATCGATCTGTTTGGCTCGTGACGTCGCCTGTTTTGATTTAGATGCATTAGCTGAGAAGCGGCTGACGAAAGATTTGAGCTCTGCGATCTGTGCTTTTTTCTTGGCATTCTCAGACTGCAGGCGTTCGGCGACCTGTGTCGATGCTGTCATGTATTCATCGTAAGAGCCCGGATACATACGAACCTCGCCGAAATCCAGATCCGCCATGTGTGTGCATACGCTATTCAGGAAATGACGGTCATGCGAGATGATGATCATGGTGCATTTACGTTCGTTGAGCACACTTTCCAGCCAGCGGATGGTATTGATATCGAGGTTATTGGTCGGCTCATCCAGCAGCATGATATCAGGCTCTGAGAAAAGCACCTGTGCCAGTAACACACGCAGCTTCCAGCCGGGAGCGACCTCGCTCATCGGGCCGTAGTGCTGTTCGCTCGGGATACCGACACCTAACAACAATTCACCGGCACGTGCTTCAGCAGAATAACCATCCATCTCGGCAAACTCAGCTTCCAGGTCACCGGCACGGATACCGTCTTCTTCCGTCATATCCGGATTTGCATAGATCGCATCTTTCTCAGATTTCACTGCCCATAATTCTTCATGACCCATGATCACCGTATCGATCACGTTAAATTTTTCGTAGGCAAACTGGTCCTGTTTGAGTTTACCGATACGCTCATTTGGATCTTTTGAGACGTTACCGGAAGTCGGCTCCAGATCATTACCCAGGATCTTCATAAAGGTTGACTTACCACAACCGTTAGCACCGATCAGGCCGTAACGGTTACCGTCACCGAATTTTACGGAGACGTTTTCGAAAAGTGGCTTGGCGCCGAATTGCATTGTTATGTTTGCGGTTGCTAGCATGGTTCTATTCCGGGGAGAAGAAAGTTATATGTTTTAAGTGTTAAGTCGTATGGCTATCGATAGTTTATCGATAGTTAAATCGGCAGTTTTTTATCAGGCCGCGTTCTTTGTGCGGTTCTGGTTGGGGCTGCGTTTTTTCCAGGGTGAGCCTTTATTGCTGTCTTCTGCTGTGCGGTTCCTGGCATTTTTTCCGGGTCTTGGTGTTTTTTTCGTATTGCCATTTCCAGAGCGTGCTTTAGACGAGCTGTTTTTATGGGAACGTCCCTTGCCACCGCTACGGCCACCGCCATTATTATTCCGGCCATTCCTGATCGGCTCGGCTTTGATCGAAGGGTCAGGTTCAAAACCGTCGATCACATCCTTAGGGATCTCACGCTTGATGAGCTTCTCTATATCTTTGAGCAATTTCAGTTCATCGACACAGACCAGGGACATGGCTTCACCTTCGTTACCGGCACGGCCGGTACGACCGATACGGTGCACGTAATCTTCGGCCACGTTCGGCAGTTCAAAATTAACCACATGCGGCAGCTGATCGATATCGATACCGCGGGCTGCGATGTCGGTGGCGACCAGGACGCGGGTCATTCCGGATTTGAACTCGGCCAGCGCACGGGTGCGTGCCCCCTGACTTTTATTGCCATGGATAGCCGCTGCGGTAATACCGTCCTTATTCAGCTGCTCAGCAAGACGGTTGGCGCCATGTTTGGTGCGGGTAAAGACCAGCACCTGCTGCCAGTTATTAGAACCGATAAGCAGCGACAGCAATTCACGTTTACGGCTTTTATCTACTGGATGGATCACCTGCGTCACCGTATCGGTAGCCGCATTCTGTCGTGCGACTTCGATCAGCGCCGGTGACCTGAGCAGACCATTAGCCAGTTTCTTGATATCGTTCGAAAACGTTGCCGAGAACAGCAGGGTCTGTTTTTTCTTTGGTACCAGCGCCAGTACTTTTTTGATGTCATGGATAAAACCCATATCCAGCATGCGGTCTGCTTCATCCAGCACCAGGATATCTACTTTCGACAGGTCGACCGAACGCTGACCGACGTGATCAAGCAGGCGGCCCGGTGTGGCGACCAGTATATCGACGCCTTTGATCAGTTTCATCTTCTGCGGGTTGATGCTGACACCGCCGAACACCACGGTAGAACGGAGCGGCAGATAACGGCCATAGTCGCGCACGCTCTCGGCAACCTGTGCTGCCAGTTCACGGGTCGGCGTCAGCACCAGTGCACGAAGCGGACGACGGCCCTTGTGTGGTCTATCGCTTTCCATCAGTCGTTGCAGCAGGGGCAGGGTAAACCCGGCGGTTTTGCCGGTACCTGTCTGTGCGCCGCCCATAAGATCCCGGCCTTCGAGCACCACGGGAATTGCCTGTTTCTGGATAGGTGTAGGTTCACTGTAACCTTTTTCAGATACAGCACGGTTTAATTCGGCCGAAAGACCGAGGGTTTCAAATGACATTATTATTATCTCTAGGAATCGGCCCGCCCCAAAAAACCATAAAGGTACTGAATTGAGGTCGGTCCAGGCGGAAACGTGTTTATGTTCCGGGTAATGCGTTTAAGCTATCGATAAACTACCGATAAAAAAGCAGGTGCAGACCGATGTGCACCAGAAATTGAGCGCGCATTATACCTGAAATTAACCACAGATGCTGTTAAATATTAATATTTTCTAATATTTGTTGTCAGCTATCCGCTGACAAAAAGCAGATTCGCTGCGCTATGATTAAGGTCAATCTTTTATCTTATACCTGTTGATACACTGGTCATCAGACAGTTCTGACGCCACAACAGAGAGACTGTCATCCATCAATCAGAGAGAAGGGGTACCGATATCATGGCAGCATCTAATTCCGCAGTACTGATGAAAAAAGCCGGGGATTATGGCCTGCAGGAGTTTCTTGAGATCATGGGTGAGCTGTCTCAGGAGAGCACCAAAAAAGGTTTATTAGCCAGGCTGGAGAAAGAACTGGTGACCTATGCATTAGCATTGTACAAAAACTGTCAGCGCTGCATCACCATCCATGGCGATGAGTCAGTCAAGCTTGGTGCCAGCGAGGTACAGGTAAATAGCGTAAAAAAAGTTCTGTTTTTCATGCAGGCCACGCCGCATAGCGACAGTGACTTATGGTGCGACTGGGTCGATAGCTGGAAGGATTACAGCTACTCAAAAGTTAGAGAAAGAAGACAGTTGCGTGAGATGACGGCCCTCGCCATCGCCATCGTTATGCAGCATGAAAAACAGATAGAGCTGCATCTGACGATGGCGCTGGATGTCGGTATAACGATCGAGCAGATCTTCGAGATCGTACCACTGGTGATGCTGATGGACGGTGCGCCGACGCTATCCCAGATTCCTGCCCTGATCAACGGCTATGAGCGCTACTGCGGCTAACGGTTTAAAAAATAAGACTGATTTTAATTGACTAGTACAATAAATCCGTATAGTTTCACCTGCGAAAACAAAATCGTTAAAACTTACCTCTCAGGAATTTAATATGAACACACCGGCACGACTACTTGTCGCCTTTTTTACCCTATTTTTTATAACGGCTACCAACCTCTACGCAGCCGACAACTCACCGGTTCTGAGCCGCATCCAGAAATCCGGCAAGATGATCCTTGGCACATCCGGCAATATGCCACTGATGTCTGAAAAACTGATGACCGGTGAAATGGCCGGTTTTGATGTCGATATGGCAAAAGCCATGGCAGAGAGCATGGGCGTTGAACTGGTCATCAAAGAACTGCCTTTCGAGAAACTTATCCCGGCGCTGGAAAAAGGTACGGTCGATATCGTCATGTCTAACATGACCATGACCGTACAAAGAAATATGCGCGTCGCGTTCGCCGGCCCTTACTTCATTTCTGGCAAATGTCTTATCACCAAAGAAGAAGACATGGCGAAAACAGATAATACTGACAAGCTGAATGCGGGCGACATCACCATGGTCGTTATCAAAGGCACCACCAGTGAAAACTTTGTCAAAGAATTATTACCTCAGCTCAAACGCGTAACTGTCAGTGACGTCGACGCCGGTACCGACAAAATCGCCAAAGGCGAAGCGAAAGCGATGATGACCGATTTCCCTATCTGTCTGAGCGTAATGAAACGTCATCCTGATGAAGGTTTCCAGTCTGTGGTTTCACTGCTGACCTACGAACCTATCGGAATCGCATTACCTGCGAATGACCCGCTGTTCGTAAACATGGCTGAAAACTTCATCATGCGTGCTGAAAGCGTTGGCCTGATGGACCTGCTGAAGCTGAAATGGTTCGGTGATGCGAAGATCACCGCTGTAGCAACGCCCGGTTCTGCATCAGGTTCTGCTGCACCATAAAGCGATCCTGTATGAGGTGTTCGCAGATACTGAGTATCTGATAACACTCACTGAACAGGGAATCTTTGAAAGGAAACTCTGAAAAGGCCCGCGACATAACGTCGCGGGCTTTTTTATTGCAGGCTTGAATCTATCCGCAC
>JADFWE010000385.1 GCA_015222915.1 Pseudomonadota bacterium
GATACCGACACGAACCTGACGGCCAAGGTTTCGGAAACGTACAAACGACTGGGCGAGATTGATAATGCCTATAAATCACTGCTCGATATATCGACGCGTATCGACAGTGATATAAAAAAACTGAATGGTGATATCGGTACGGTGGCAGAGCAATCCAGCTCCGGTATAAAGAACCTTGAGAAAGCGACCATCGAACAATCGATCTCGCAATCAAACGAATTCTCGCAAAAGAACAAGCACGTTGTCTCCAGGGTAAACCAGCTGGTCGAAACGTCTAAGATGACCAGCGAGATGCTGGATCAGAAAATTCAGCATACCACCGACAGCATCCTGTTGATCGAGAAAAATCTGATCTCAGAGATTGATGAGCTGTCTTCATCGACCGATGACAAGACCAGAAATATAATCGATGATGCTGAGCAGACCAAAGCAAAGGTTCTCAAATTGCAGGCGGTCGATGAAGCGATAATAAAACGTGCGACCATGCTGGAGATCACCTCGGCAGAGCTGGGTGTGCAGAGTCAGATGTTGCAGTCTTCTACCGATATGTTACAGGCAAGTACAGAGAGCCTGTCCGAAGGACTGTTTGATCTGGCGGAAAGAACCCGTGAGTTAGAGCAACTATCAAAGGAGCAGGCCGAATCTATCGACGGTCTTCTGAAAGAGAGCGCTGAACTGGCAGGCAAGGTGGTCGACCTGTCTCATCGTGAGAGTAGTCACTTCAATATGGCGAGCGCAGGGTTCCTGCTGTTGTTGATAATGGCCGTCATTATTTATTTTGTGCAACAGGGACAGTTCGATTCCATCGCTCTGAAATTGAATGGGCAATCGGAAGTGATCGATACGCGGCTGGTCGATATAAAGCAGGCACAGTCTGATGCTTCTGATGGACTGTCACAGTCGGTGGTCGATCTGAAGCAGGAACTCGAGAAAAAAGTTGAGATGATGAATGCGGCCATGCAGGATGATCTCCGCCGGGAGATAGCCGCAGGAGTAGAACTGGTAAGCCATGAGGTGCAGGGGCTGCAGGACCATGTGGACAGTGTCGAAGGCCGCTTGAATCTTGAGTCCATCAATGGCCGGTTGGGTGATGACAATATCATCCATGGTGAACAGTGGTTGAGAGCATTGCCCGCAGAAAACTTTGTGATTCAGATGGCCTATGTCGATAGCAGTGATCAATTGTACGAGTTGGCACAATATTATAATTATTATTTAAAAGACACGTTATCCTATTTCGACGTGACCAGAGATGGAGTCACAGCATATGTGCTGTTAAGCGGTAATTACCCTTCTCATCAAGAAGCGGAAGCAGCACTGCAAGCTATGCCGCGGTATATTGATATGCAGCGGCCGCTCGTTCGAGATGTAGCGAGTGTGCAGCAGTTTATTTCCAGGTAGTGGTGCTACTTTGCCCGGTCAGGATGACTGAACGATCTATCCTTAGAAAGCTTCTGGATTGTTCGCGGCGGCAGATTATTGTCTAAAAATATTAAAAGTGTGACATATTTGGCATTATGCAAGACCAGTTCTGTGGCAGAATGAGAGCTTAACTCTGAAGATACATTTAACAAGGAAATGAAGGAATAAAGTTATGCTGAGTATGAAGCAGCTTGAAAGTAAACAGACACATATCGCGGTTTTGAAGCAGGGAGCAAAGGCGATGATCAAACACACCGGCCAGATCGTGGTGTTGAAAAGCGTCAGTCAGTACGGCCTGTCAGTGGTTTCGTTCTGCAGCGGTGGCAGTTCACTGGTCGCGAATAATTTTCTGGAGCCGGTACAGACATTGCATTAAAGGGAAGTCGGCAGTCGGTAGGTATTAGCTGGCAGAAAAAGCCTCCTTCTATACTGTATGTGTGAATTTATTCACACATTGGTACCTGCGATACGTTCTGGCGTGCGAATAAATTCACACCTGCTTCTTAATTTCCTACAGTTCTGCTTGCGGCCATTAAGAGACATCTAGAAAACAAAAACGTTAGTCCGCGAAGAACGCAAAAGACGCAAATGAAAAGCTTTGGTTGGTGTCATCCTGAGCGTAACGCAGTGGAGTCGAAGGATGACACCAAATAGTTTTGTTTGAATCTTTGCGTTCTCTGCGCCTTTGCGAGAATATATTTTTCTTTTTTCGCGTATTTCGCGTTCTTCGCGGACTAAAGTTTTTAAGGTCTGTTTTGTGTCGAGAGCAGTAGTTATTGTTTTAACCGGCGACCCGGATCAGGATGATGACTTCGTCATCTTTCTCGAAAGATTCTTCCACGATATGACCGTTGATACGGCACCAGGCGGGAATATCATTCAGCGCGCCCGGGTCAGTGCAGGTCACTTCCAGGACATCACCTTCCGATAGTTCAGCAATCTTGTTTTGTGTTTTTATCACCGGCATCGGGCATAAAGTACGGCGGGCGTCTAAAGAATATTTACTCATGGGATGTTTACCTCAGATGTACCATTCCTGTCTTATCTCAGAGACAGGCATCGGTGGTATCTCGATCATCTGTTCTTTGCCGTCTTTTGAGGTGTACAGTACGGACACCTTCTCAGCGTCACGGCCCTGACTGAACCTGGCCGCGATGCGCGATGCCTGTCTGATGTCTTCATCGCTTAGTTCTCCGTCGAGCAGCGACAGCGGGCCATTGTGGCTCTTGATCTCCAGCGTGGCAAACTGTTTCTTATAGCCCTGGAGGAATTTATTCTCACCATCTTCACGGCTGACGATTATCTTGTAGTGTGGCTGTGGCCGCAGGTGGCGGCCGACTTTCAATAACATGATGTCGTCGAGTTCGTAGTCTTTTTTATTTCTTGCCTGCCACAGGTCGACCAGTTTGTCAGAGTAGTTCTTATCGGTGAGGAAGCAGCAGCCCCCCGCCGGTGTCGCGTAATCTTCGAAGCCGAATTCTTTCGCCAGTGCCATCTGGGGTTTTCTGTTACGACCGCTGAAGTTTTTCAGCTGTTCACGGTTCACCCAGCCTTCACGTTCGGGCAGGGTGGCAGCAAGGTTCCTGGCGCACAGCGGGCGCAGCAGGAGGTCATCGGCACCAGATTCGCGTACCACTACAGGCAGCAGGTCCTTGCGCTGTGACATCGGGCGCTGCCCCATGACTTCGCCGGTGATGATGAAGTCGAAATCGTTTTCTTCCATCCACTGCCTGGCTTTGCTCACCATGAATATCTTGCAGTCCAGGCAGGGGTTCATATTGGCGCCGTAGCCGTGCTTGGGGTTGATCAATACATCTTTGTATTCATCGATGATGTCGATGATATGTAACTTTATGCCCAGCTGTTCAGCGCTCCACAATGCATTATTGCGTTTGGGCTTGGCTTTGTCTTTTTTGCGGATGGCATGGGTATGGCCTTCGACGCAGAAGCCGGTATAGAAATTAATGCCCTCGACATGGATGCCCTGATCGATCATCAGTCTTGCGGCGAGTAATGAATCAAGGCCGCCGGAGATCAGGGCGACTGCTTTTCTTTGTGTGGACATAGGGTAAGGATGTGTGCGTTTAACCGGGTGCTGATTATATCAGCTGTGCATAAAGACAAAAAGCCACCTGTTCTCCAACAGGCGGCTTCTGCCTTCCTTCTACAGCGCGAGATTCTTGAATCAGGTCCTTTTTCTGCGGCCTATCCAGCCGAGCAGGCCGAGGCCTGAGCCGAAAAGTATTATGGGTAGTGGCAGAGGAACCACGGTAGTCTTTACATTGAAAGCACCGGCAAGGGTAAGATTAGAATAGGCGGCCATGCCACCTGTTTTACCATTATATAAGTCACCACCAATAAACAGGCGGATGTAACTCAGTTCGATATCATCTGCCAGCTCAAGAGGGTCTATATCGTTATCGAAGAGGTTGATCGAAGTCGTAACCACTGTCGGGCAGTCTCCCGTGTCACATCTGGAATAGATCGAGGCATCGGTAACATCGTATTTGTATGCACTAAGCAGGGAGCCATCTTTGTTGTATGCGTTTAAGCCAAAAGAGTAATCATAGCCAGACCATAGTGAGAATACGACAAGGTCAACACCTGCGCCGGTAACGACTGTCTTATCGCCAAAACCGAGATCGATTGCGGAGTAGGCGCCGGCACTGTTGTTACCAAAGACGGCAGCGTCAGGATTGCTGCTGATCATGGATTGTATCTTATTGTCGCTGAGAGCAGTAGAGCCACCGGCTGTTGCAGAAAAGCTTCCGTATGTGTTTATTACATCGGTAGTAATAGCTCTCACCGTTGCGGCATGTGCAGGAATCGATAATGCTGCAAGAATGATATTCAGTAAAAGTAGGTGTTTCATGGCTCTTCTCATTAAAATCCAGATAGTATTAATCTCTTCTGTCGGAAGCAGGCTGATCTATGGCAGTGTTACGACAGTTGGTGGCGTTGACCCCGGCGGCGCTGGAGCAGTTGGTGCCGCTGGAAGTGCTGGTAGTGACGGTGCAGGTGCTACAGGTGGTGATGGTACTGGCGTTAGCGTTGGCGTTGCCAGACCAGGACCTGCACCGGTTTTTTGATGAGGTGCCAGTGCGCTCATGCTGTTTGTACGCAAGCTGACTTTAGAATTGCGAGCGTTCAGTGGCCGGGTCTTTGAAGCTTGCAGGCCACCGGCAGCTGGTTCTATGTCCAGCTCCCATGCGCCCCATTTCAGAACGGAGTCGACATAGGCGACTGTGGCATCATTATCTGCAGCGGTCGCGACCGCGCACGGCAGTGCGAGCAGTGCGGCAGACAGCAGCTTTATAAGATGCGCATATTTTGATGGAGTGTGTTTCATTTTCATTGTTCTCAATTGTTTTTTCACAGTTATGTGCCGATGCCGGTCTCAATGTAACGATTTTCGATAGTGAAACTGGCTATGGTCGATGTTATGCACTATGCATAACTTATGCCACAGTACATGCTGGTCATGTATATCAATAACTTATGCGGTTTCGTTTTGTTTGCAGCGTAAATTTGCCGCTATATCGCGGTAAATTCAGGCGCTTGCTGATATTTACTGTAAAAAATTATGCTGA
>JADFWE010000386.1 GCA_015222915.1 Pseudomonadota bacterium
ACATCACCCTGCACCAGTCGTAACATCGGCTGTTCGCTGTCGATATCCGCTAATATCTCAGCAATGACGTTCTCTTGCGCTGCCGTCAGCTGAAATGGCAGCTGATCGACAAAATCACGATGGACTTTTTTATCGAGGACGATCTTTGCTGCCCGATTTTTTCTTATGATCTGCCGCGCCTGCAACAAACTCAACTGATGCGCCAGCAGCTCTTCGAACAGGAGTCGCTGCTGCGGCTTGCTCTGACATTGATTCAATCGTCTGACATCCGCATCTTTGTCGGGACGATGCACACTGAGCAGCGCGCTGACCAGATCAGGAAATTTGTACTGCTGCATGACCGATGCCGGTAACCAGTCGACCAGGTGCCCCTGGTTAACCTTATCCAGTACCTGAGAGGAAATCTTTTTTAACAGCGTCTGATGGATGCCATCCGTCTTCGGATAGAATGGAGTTAATGATTGTTCGATTGCCGTATCGGCCTGCTGTACCAGCTGATATTCAGGATGGAAGATTTCCAGTCGGCCCTTATTGCTATTTCGAGCGCTATTATTACCACTGCTACGACCGCCACCTCGAACTTCTCCGAAACAGCGCAGGCGCTGACCGTTGCTCAGATTGCTCTGCTGGGTTTTATTAAAATGGAAGAAACGCAGGATAACAGCACCGGTACCATCGGACAGATGACACAGGAGATTACGACGACCCCGTCCAGTATATTTCATCTCACTGTGATCGATCACGCCTTCGATCAGAGCATGCTGCCCGGGCAGTAACGCACCTATGGGGGTAAGTTTAGTGCGGTCCTCATAACGTAGCGGCAGGTGAAACAACACATCCTGCACATTATAGATCTCGAGTTTTTTTAGCTTTTCAGCAACTGCCGGACCGACGCCTTTGAGCACCTGCACCGATTGATACTCGAAACTCTCATCTTCCATTGATTCAGGTTTCATTTTTTTAAGCACTTCGTGGTCTGAAATAAAAGTATAAAGCTTATCACTGCTTACCCGTTAACTCGACAGCGGTGAAAACTTATGAATTTTTCCTTTGCGTTTTTCGCGGCCAGAGCACTTAAACTACTTACAGATGCATTACCGCATCCATCTCGACACCGGCATCTTTAGGCAAAGCGGAGACACCGATAGCAGCGCGTGCAGGATACGGTTGCTGAAAATACTCGGCCATCACTTCATTGACATGAGGGAAATTAGACAGGTCTGTGAGGAAGATATTCAGCTTCACGATGTCTGACAGATCACCACCGGCAGCATTCGCCACTGCCTGCAGGTTCTGAAAGACCCGGTGGATCTGCTGTTTGATATCACCTTCGACCATCTCCATGGTCTCCGGAATCAACGGGATCTGTCCCGACATATAGACGGTGGAATCGACCTTGACTGCCTGTGAGTAAGTGCCGATCGCCTGCGGCGCTTTGTCTGTTGAAATGATTTCTTTAGCCATTGTTAACTCTTTCGCTTTACTGTTTTATCTTACTCGGTATGTTATTTCTAGAGACGGGAGATGTGCATAACATTAGCAACGCGCCGCAACTTCCTCATGATAACCGCCAGATGATTACGGTCGCGCACCTTTAGCTGGTAGATCAGGTTTATCGAAAAACCGTCACGGTCTTCCATGGTCACATTTTCGATATCACCACCACATTCCGAGATCACGGTTGCCGTCCTCGCCAGGAGACCGGGCTTGTTCTCGATCTCGAGTTTTATCTCGCAGCTGAATTCTCCACTGGCATCCCCTGCCCATTGCACGTCGATAAAACTGTCGGGGCGATTATTTGCTGCTTCTAGATTTTTACAGCCTTCGCGATGTACCACGATACCGCGACCCTTGCTCAATTTTGCCACGATCTGATCACCTGGGATCGGATAACAGCAACGCCCGTATGACACCACCATGCCCTCGGTGCCACTGATCGCCAGCACAGACTGTGATTTCATCTCACGGGTCGCTTCCGATTCACCATCGGATATACGCTCCGGTACCAGCCGTTTCACTACCAGGCTCGGCGGGCGGTTACCCATGCCGACATCTTCCAGCAATGCGCCGATATCGTCAAAACCATAGTCTTGCAGAACCTTGCTCATATCTTCCGGCTTAACATCATCGAGGCGCATACCCAGCGGTTTCAAACAACGCTCCAGCAGACGGCGGCCCTGCGACATCGCTTCGTCAGACTGCAGGCTCTTCAGGAAGTTACGGATATTACTTCTCGCTTTTGCCGTCACTACGTAGTTCAGCCAGACCGCATTCGGCCGCGAACTTGGCGAGGTAACGATCTCGACGGTCTGGCCGCTATACAGCGGTGTATTTAACGGTGCAAAACTATGGTCGAGCTTTGCCGCCACCGTGTGATTGCCGATATCAGTATGCACGGCATAGGCGAAATCGACCGGTGTCGCATTTCGCGGCAGCTTCATGATATCGCCGTCCGGCGTATAGACATAGACCTCGTCATGGAACAGATCGACTTTAACGTTTTCCAGAAACTCCAGCGAGTCGCCGGCAGACTGCTGCATCTCGAGGATACCCGTGAGCCAGTCACGCGCGCGGGCATGGGCAGCGGTTGCGCCTTTTTCATCCGGCGATTTATATAACCAGTGCGCAGCGATCCCGCTCTCGGCAAACTTGTCCATCTCTTCGGTACGGATCTGGATCTCCATCGGGATGCCATGCGGCCCGTATAAAGCAGTATGCAGTGACTGATAGCCGTTGCTCTTGGGGATGGCGATGTAATCTTTGAACCGGCCGGGGATCGGTTTAAACAGGTTGTGCACGATACCCAGCACGCGGTAACAGTCATCTACTGAATCGACCAGCACGCGCAGCGCATAGACATCCAGCACCTTGCTGAAAGGTAACCCCTTATCCTTCATCTTGTTATAGACGCTGAACAGGTGCTTTTTACGTGAAGATATCTGCGCATTGATCGACAGGTCTACCAGCCTGGCACTGAGTGCCTGGTTGATAGTATCGATCAGTTCTTTGCGGTGACCGCTGGCCTTGCTGATCGCATTTTCCAGCACCCGGTATCGTATCGGATGTATCGCTTTAAAGACAAGGTTTTCAAGCTCATGGCGGATGGTGTAGATGCCAAGGCGATTAGCGATGGGGATGTAGATCTCCAGCGTCTCCTGTGCGATACGGCGGCGTTTTTCCGGTTTGAGCGCACCCAGTGTGCGCATGTTGTGCAGCCGGTCGGCCAGTTTGATCATGATTACGCGGATATCTTTCGCCATCGCCAGCAGAACCTTCTGGATATTTTCTGCCTGCTGCTCGATCTTGTTCTTGAATTTTATGTGCGTTAATTTACTGACACCATCGACCAGTGCGGCAACATCGGCACCGAATTCACGTTCTATCAGTTTTCTCGTCGCCGGGGTATCTTCCAGTACATCGTGCAGGATAGAAGCGCTGATGCTCTTAACGTCCATGTGCATCTGCGCGAGGATGCGGGCGACGGC
>JADFWE010000387.1 GCA_015222915.1 Pseudomonadota bacterium
ATCTCATGATCGATATCTCCGTCATCATCCATGGTCTGGATCAGCCGGATAAAATTGATGACTTCAGCACTGGTCGTTTTCGTGCCGACAAAGATTTCCAGGGGAGTGATGGTTTTTTTAGCTGTTATTTCAGGAAATTTCAGATCTCCGATAGAGAAGACGATCTTGTCTCCGTCGATATATTTGTAGCTACCACTGGAATCAGTTTTCCCTTCAAGAGCAGAGGAGGTGGAGAATTGAATATTGCTGATTGGACTATCCAGCAGAATACCTGTCTGAACGATTTTAGTGGCAGGCGTTTCGGTAATGATGGGATTTTCTGTCTGATCACCGCTACCACCACCGCCACAGGCTGTCAGCAGGAAGAAAATAAATATAGCTGGAGAAAATTTTGTGAGATTCGTTACCACAACGTCCCTTTCGTGTGAGTTACTGTTGAACGTGATTATACTCATAAATGTCCCTATATTACAAAGCCTTATAAAATATAAGCTATCGTTGAGTATTAAGTGCGGTGAATATATAGATGATTTTTATATGTTTATTGTGAGGTAAAAATAAAAAAGGCGCTGCTCCGAAGAGACAGCGCCGTTTTTATGTAAAAGCCTGAAAGACTTTTATTTCAGATTTGCATAGTAGTCCATCAGGATCTGTGCAACTTCTGGACGTGAGAACTCTTTAGGTGGCGCAATACCTTTACCTAACATCTCGCGTACTTTCGTACCTGACAGCAGAACGAAGTCATCTTTTTCATGATCAGGTGCTTCACACATCATAACAACTTTATCTAATTTCTTAGAGTAAGCCGTGTGATCAGCTTTGAAGATTTCGATCTCAAGAGCATCGGCTGGTACTTCATCGTCAAAGATTGTCTGTGCGTCGAAAGCACCGTAGTGATCACCAACACCAGCATGGTCACGACCGATGATGAAGTGAGTCGCGCCCATGTTCTGACGGAACAAAGCATGTAATACGCCTTCACGTGGGCCCGCGTACAACATGTCGAAACCGTAACCGGTAACCATGGCACTGTTTTTCGGGAAGTACAGTTCAACCATCTTGCGGATAGCCGAATCACGAACAGGAGCAGGGATATCACCTGGTTTCAGTTTACCTAACAGCATGTGGATGACCAGGCCGTCACAACCTAAACGGTCCATCGCCATGTGGCAAAGCTCTTCGTGGGCAAGATGCATAGGGTTGCGAGTCTGGAAGGCTACTACTTTTTTCCAGCCGCGCTCAGCGATCTCGTTGCGGATCTCGACAGCAGTACGGAAGGTATCAGGAAACTCGGTCTGGAAGTAAGAGAAATTCAGAACCTGGATAGGACCTGAAAGACAAACTTTACCTTGTTCAACAAATGCGTCAACACCAGGGTGAGCTTCGTCTGGGCCAGGGCGGTAAACTTTCTCAGAGATCAGTTTGATGTCATCGTCAGAAAACTCTTCGACAGCTTCAACGTCCATGATGGCGACAACCGGGTTGCCTTCGACGTTCGGATCTTTAAGTGCGATACGGTCACCGGCTTTGATGCCTGCAGCATCGTGAACCAGATTTAAGACAGGAGTAGGCCAGAACAGACCTGAAGTAGTCTTCATGTCGGTGGCAACAGACAGTGCGTCTGCCTTGTTCATGTAACCTGTCAGCGGATTGAAGTAACCTGCACCCAGCATCACCGCATTGGCAGCAGTCGCTGAACTGACGATGATAGAAGGCAGGGTTTCAGCTTCTTTCTGTAATTTTTCGTTTTCAGCAGAATCGTATACGAACAATGGATTTAGTTCGTCTGAACCATGAGGTTTAATCATGTATTTTCTCCAAGTGATTATTACGCTGATCCTGCCTGATTGCGGGTACAGCCCAATATATAAAAAATCTGTTTGTCTGTGTGACGTGAGTTCGAGATACCTGTCGAAGTGCTCGTGCTACGAAGCGGTTACGTACACATAAAATGCGCGCGTATTCTACCCCAAGCGACAAATTTCATAAAGCTGAAAGGGCGTTTTTAAAAAAAACCAGGGATAACAAGTTGTTGCGAGATATTGTTGAGTTGCCGTGATAATAGCTGTGTTCGTCGAATACGTGTTTGTATCTGTCAATTCAATAGCTTAGCTTCATGTTTGCATATCATCTCGAATACCGGGAGCGATATATAATTCCTTAGATGAATCCTGTTACACGCAGTTACTTGATTAAAGTCATGAAAATATCATGTTGTATGACCCGTCAGCGGTCTTTTTTGACCTGTATCAATAACAGCCGGGGCAGGAATAGTAGCATCACTGTCGAGGGTTATATTTCCAAACGCGGGCATCATGGCGATGGTCGCATAAATGATACAAAACTTCCTATGGAGGAATAGCGCATGAAAATCTTAACAACAGTAACAGCTGCAGCAATACTTATCCTGTCTACATCTGCTAACGCATGGTGGAATGACAACGGGAACAATAACTGGAACAATAGCAATAGCAATAACTGGAATAACAATGGTTCAGGTTATGGTGATGGCTCCGGTGACGGTTCGGGTGATTTCGATGGCGGTATGAACTTTGGAATGAGTGCCAAAGGTCGTGGTAATGCCAGAGGTAATGGTAACAATTCCTATTATGGAAACAATAATTGGGATAACCGGTGGGATAATAACAACGGTTATAATGGTGGTAACCGCGGTTATTACAACCGTCCTTATTACGGCCCGGGTCCTGGTTATGGTCCGGGTCCATACGCTCAGCAGCCACCTGCAGCTGCACCAGC
>JADFWE010000388.1 GCA_015222915.1 Pseudomonadota bacterium
AACGCCAGATAGCTGTTTAGTATCGGCCCCAGGGTGTAACCCATAAAACCGGTGAGAGCGAAGACAAAAGCCAGGCCCATGGCGCTGTCTTTGTATTTAGTCGTTAAGAACAGCAGCCCGAAATAGCCGCCGAGGGTTAGTAGCAGCCCTAGATCTGTAACTCAGGATCCAGCGGTAACGGCCCTCCCTGTTTCAGTAACGTGTGCTGGCGATTGATCCTGCGCATCAAGGTTCGTCCCGCGCGATCCGTCGCCCGGTTTATGGCGACATACAGATCAGTTTCGGTATCTTCGATGACCACGTCCGGCAAGCCTGCCAGTACCACCTGCAGGTGGCAGTGTTTATCAGCGCCGCCTCGTGGGCCATTGATATCGGATAGCCGCATTACGATGCGCTGAACATGATCGTTGCAGCAGGTCAGTGCCAGTCGCAAGCGACGTTCGGCGTGGTTGCGCAGAGCATCGGTCAGGGAAAAATGTCGTGCCTGTATATCGATTTGCATCAGATTCCTCCTCAGGAGTGTTGGTGCAGAGTTCTGATCTCTGTTTCACCTGCTGACATACTATGTCTGAATTAAAGTAAAGAAAATACGATTATTATTGGTATAATGTTCGTAAATTACGAAGTTAGGTATGGTTATGATCAATTATAAACACTTGCATTATTTCTGGGCGGTGGCGACGGAAGGTGGTGTTGCCAGGGCAAGTGAACGCCTGCACCTCACACCGCAGACCATCAGCGGCCAGTTAAGCCTGCTGGAAACGCATCTTGGGGAATCTTTGTTCTCACGTGTCGGCCGTAACCTTGAACTGACCGAAACCGGCCGGCTTGTATTGAGTTATGCCAACGAGATTTTTTCTCTGGGCAGCGAACTGGAAGAAGTGCTACACCAGCTGCCGAGTGATCGTCCGCAACAGTTCCGTGTCGGTGTGGTCGATGTGGTGCCAAAATCCATCGCTCATCGCATCCTGCAGCCGGCCCTGCAAATGTCGGAGTCGGTGCGCATGGTCTGCCGGGAGGCCGGCCTCGATATGCTGCTGGCAGAGCTGTCGGTGCACCACCTCGACCTGGTGCTGGCAGACCGGCCTGTGCCGTCCAACGTAAGCACTCGTGCCTACAGTCATAAACTCGGGGAATGTGCGGTGAGTTTCTTTTGTACGAGTGCAATTGCGAAAGGCTTGTCAGGTGACTTTCCGTACTGTCTGGATGGCGCTCCTATGCTTTTACCCAGCAGCGGCACGCAGTTACGAGCGGGAATCGACCAGTACCTGAGTAAACACCGTATTCATCCGCGTATCGTAGGTGAGTTTGACGACAGCGCATTGATGAAAGCCTTCGGTAAAGAAGGCGCTGGCATCTTTATCGCACCGGCCGTCATCGAAAAAGAAGTAGAGAAGCAGTACCAGGTAACTGCGATAGGTCATATCGAAGAGGTGAAGGAACACTTTTATGCGATAACTGTCGAGCGCCGGGTAAAACATCCGGTGGTCAGTGCGATTATGGATGCCACGCGTAAGACCCTGCTCAGCAATGAAAAATAGATTTAGCATGAGTGCGTCGACCAGTCGAAGTCTTAGTCATAAAGAGACATTGAGCGACTTTTTCTGGCATTAAAAATATCCGCAATAGC
>JADFWE010000389.1 GCA_015222915.1 Pseudomonadota bacterium
AAATATCAAAGGCTTTTCCTCGGCGTCTCTGCGCCTCGGCGGTGAAGTTTTTTAATCCTTGTGGATGTCGCCTATGTGTCAGTCTCGGAAGTCAGACTACTAATCCTGGATGCACGCCCTTTGTCCTCTTACCTGTATGCCTTTACACGGTCTGAAAACTGTTCGATATACGACAGGAATACCGGTACCACGAATAATACCAGCAAGGTCGAAAACGCCAGACCGAAGGAGATACTGGTCGCCATCGGAATCAAAAACTGCGCCTGCATCGATGTTTCGAACAGCAATGGTGTTAGTCCGGCGATGGTGGTCAGCGATGTCAGCAATACCGCACGCAGGCGCAGACATGCTGCTTCCACCAGCGCATCTCGTGTTTCCATGCCTTTCACTTTGAGCTGTTTGTAGAAGGTGACGAGGATGATCGAATCGTTGATCACGATGCCGGATAGACCGAACATACCGAACTGCGACAGGATAGTGAGATCGATACCGGTAAACCAGTGGCCGAAGATCGCGCCGCAGATGCCAAAGGGGATAACCAGCATCACTGCCAGCGGCCAGCTGTAGGAAGCGAATACCCAGGCGAGGATGATGTAGATCATCACCAGCGCGAGCAGACCACCCTGTTTCATATCATTACTGGTATCACGTTCCTCTTCAGCACGTCCCTTGTAGGAAACATGCAGCCCGTACTTGTCGTTGAGCTGGGGAATGAATTCTGCCTGCAGTTTCTCCAGCACATCTTTTGCATTGGTGACTTTGGCATTCACTTCGGCGGTAACATGTACGCCCATCTTGGTGTCGGTGTGGCGCAACAGTTCCAGACCCTGTTGTGACTTCAGTGTTACCGCATTACTCAACAATAGTGAATTGCCAGAAGCTGTGATGATCGGCATGGTCTCCAGGATGCGATGGAATTTGCGTTCGTTCGCCGGCAACATGATCCGCACTTCGATCTCTTCGTCGCTGTCATAGAATACCTGCAACAGCTGTCCATCGAGCGCTGCGCGCAACTGGCGGCCGACTTCGGTGATGGTCAGGTTTGCTGACTGTGCCAGGGGTGTCAGCTCGAAGATGTACTGCTGGCGGCCGTAGGGCAGGTCATCGAGTATATTGCTCAGACCTTCAAAGTTTTTCAGTTCCTCGGTGAGCTCTTCGGCGGCATATTTCAGCGTGATGGCATCTGCGCCGTTAAGAAAGATATCGATGTCGCGACCCGGTGGACCGCCGCGCGGGCTGGTGATGGTCAGCTGTTCGACACCGGCGGGCAGGGTCAGGCGTGACTCCCATTCTTCTGTTATGGCCTCGTTTCGTACTTCGCGTTCATCGGGCTGCAGCAGCTCCACCTGCAGCATGGCGTACTGGTTACCGTTCTGATAATTGCGGCCACCGTCAAACGATGCGGTATTGAGACGTAGTACTGCTGCCTTGATCAGTGATTTGTCATCCCGTAATGCGGTATCGGTCTCCCGCAGGCGTTGTTCCAGTTGGCGGCCAAAAGCATGTACTTTCTCGGGTGGTGTGCCGGCTGAGAACTTAACGCTGGCAACCACCACGGTCGATTCCGGCTGCGGGAAGAACTGGAATTTGACCTGGCCGAAGACGACCAGCGAGATGGCGAGCACCAGCGAACTGATGGTGAGGGTCAGCGTGGTCAGCCGGTTGTCCATGGCGAGGTTGATCAGGGGCCTGAACGTGTTATCACGAAAGCTGTTAAATCCGTCTTCCAGCCGCTGACGCACCGCGCCGTTTTCCTTGTGATGGTTGCGGTGAAAACTGTGCCGCAGATGCCCCGGCAGGATCAGGAAACTTTCGATCAGCGAGGCGATGATGACGCAGATCACCACGAAGGGGATGTCGAACAGGATAGAACCGATGATGCCCGATACCAGCATCAGCGGGAAAAATGCGGCCACCGTGGTCATCGATGAAGATACTACCGGTGCCAGCATCCGCGTCGCACCACCTTCGGCTGCCAGCAGTGAATTTTCCCCCGACTGATAATGTGTCAGTGCATCCTCGGCGACCACGATGGCATCATCGACGATGATACCCAGCGCCATGATCAGTCCGAACAGGCTGATCATATTGATGCTGCCACCCATGAAATACAGCACGCCCAGAGCACCGAGGAATGATGTCGGGATACCGATCGCCACCCAGAAAGCAACACGGCCGTTGAGGAAGATATAGAGGATGATCAATACCAGCATCAGACCGCTGATGCCATTTTTCACCAGCAGGTCGATACGCTGCTGGATCAGTGAATAGGCCTCGTCGAACACCACCAGCTGCACCGCGGGCGTCAGCGTCTGCCGTGTCTTCGTCAGCCATTGATCCATGATCTCGGCGGACTTGAGTGCATCGGTATTCTCCGTGCGCTGCAGATGCATCAGGATCGCAGGCATCCCCCTGTAGAAGATCTCTACCTGATTCTCTTTTGGCCGGTGATAGATATCGGCGATATCATCCAGCGTTAACTTCTGCCCGGAACGGTCGGTGATGAGGTCGAGTGAAGCAAACTCCTGCACGTCGCGTTTACGCTGCAGGCTACGTACCTCACGTGCTGATTCGCTCTCGGCGACGGTACCGGCGGGGATATCCTGGCTCTGGCTGATCACGCGCTCACCGATCTGGTTTAGCGACAGGCCTAACTGCTGCAGTTTCTTCGCACTGACCTCGATGGCGATCTCCTGTTCCGGCATACCGCTGAAGTTGACACGTGCGATGCCGCTGTCCAGTAACTCACGTTCGAACTGGTAGGCCAGCGTGCGCAGCTCTTCGAGTTCGCCTTTGGCGGTCAGGATGATAGTGGCGACCGACTCATAACGTGCGA
The DNA here is from genome assembly GCA_015222915.1 of Pseudomonadota bacterium. Lineage (GTDB taxonomy): Bacteria > Pseudomonadota > Gammaproteobacteria > SZUA-229 > SZUA-229. Next base: position 2,837 of record JADFWE010000389.1, read on the forward strand.
CCTTGGCGACCACCGGATCTTCGGCGTCTGTCGGCAGGTTGCGCACATTACTCACCTCCTGTTTGACATCGTCCAGTGCGATACCCATATCGCTGTCTTCTTCGAACTCGATGACGATAACGCTGAGGCTGCGTGTCGATGTCGATGTCATCTCCTTGGCATTATCGATATTGCGCAGCGCCTGCTCCAGCGGGATGGTGATCGAGCGTTCGACATCCTCCGCACTCGCGCCCGGCCATACCACGCGCACGGTGACGTAATCCAGAGCAAAGTTGGGGAAGAACTGCCGGTTGAGTTTGATCAGACTGTACGAACCGAGGATGATCAGGGTGATCATCAACAGGTTCGCCGCCACCGGGTGGCGGGCAAACATGTGGATGATGCCACCGGAATCAGTACCGGCTGGAGCCGGTTGGCCAGTAGGCTGCTGACCTGGCTGCTTGTCAGGCCGTGAATCCGGCATCGATGATGATTCGTGACTGCTCATGAAAGATTAGCGTGTTTCGCTGTCAGAAGCGTTGTTAACATCGACCTTTAGGCCGCTGATAGCGTGTGGCAGCTGGGTGATGATGATCTCGTCACCGTCTTTCAGCTCGTCACTGCGCACCAGTAGATATTGCCTGTCATCTTCGACCAGGTTGCCCATCTTCTCGACATTTACTGCCTGCAGGCGACCGTCGATTACCTGGTAGATACGGTTGGTACCGTAGATCGAAGAGATCGGTATGCGGTAAACATCCTGCAGGGCCGGCAAGCTGACCACGATCTCATGGACTTCGCCGATGAGCAGGCGTCTGGCATCAGTGCTCTCGATCTCGAACAGTGCATCGACCCCGTTCCCTGTATCGGCCATGGTGCCGGATAAACGATGCAGGCTCACCGCAAAGTTTCCATTGCCGGTCTTCAGCATTCCCGTCAGAATCATGCCCCTGTCCAGTGCTTGTTTGACCGAGCTGATGAAACGCTGCGGTAGCTGTGCACGCAGTTCGACGTTTTCGGTGGAGTATATTTTCAGCAGCTGTTCACCGGGGCGTACACGTTCGCCGGGCGCAACATATGTTTTCAGCACGATACCGTCAAAGGGTGCGACAACCGTCGAGCGTTGCAGGTCTTTCTCTGCCTGTTGTGCCAGCGCCTGTTTATGTTTCAGTCTGGCTTCCAGTTGTGCCAGGCGGGCAGGGTGATCGGTAACGTTTAACTGGCGTGCTTTGAGTGCAAGCTTCTGGTTCTGTAATGCCTGTTTCTGCGAATCAAAACTGCTCTGGCTCGTGAGGTTGGTCCTGCTGGTCTTCTCTTCGCGTTTCAGTTTTTTCTCCGCCAGCGCCACCAGCGATTTTTCCAGTTTCAGCGAAGCCAGGTTATTCTTATGACGATTTTTTTCTGATGTGATCATCGCCTCCAGTTCAGCGACATCAGACTGGCGCTGATCGACGATCAGATGTATATCCGCATCATCCAGCTCCAGCAGCAGCTGGTCTTTGTTTACAACTTCACCTTCCCGGATATCAAGCGATTTCACGTCAGCCGTAATATTTGATGTGATGGTCGCGGTATAAGGCGATTCGACCTGTCCGTATAATTCCAGCTGTGGCGACTTGGCCCCATTAAGTAAAAAGGTCGTCTGCACCAGCCAGCTCTTTTCCTCTTTTACTTTTACCGGTGGTACCGGCTGTAAAAACTTGAACAGAAGCAGCAGCATCACGGTGATGATCACAATGATTAGCGGCAATGCTTTTGATGGCGGTAGCGAGAAAAGTTTTGATAGTGGTGATGACATCAATGATCGATATAGTCGTTGTCGGGATTGTTCAATCTTACTCGTTTTATGCAGATGAAGTGAGTAGAAAGCGCAAATATGCGTGCCACATTGTCAAGTTCTGGTACATGTTTTCAGAGCAATGTTTAAGGACACCTCATAAAAATATGAGAGGGGCTGGCTTTTCATCTTATGACGTCTCAAATGTGAAGCCTTATTCCGGGAGCACTCTCTACTATGATCAATATCAAACTGCGATAACGGTTGACTGTTACTTAATACGCTCAAATCTGAAACTCGCAATATATTCACCAGCAGGACCAACACCATCGACGAAATCTGTATCAGTAGCAGTACTGCTCAAAAGGGTGATGCCTGCCGTCGGTTTTGTATCGCTGTCGCCCGCGATAAATGTTGCCGCACTGTCTGTGCCGGCATCATAGACTGCCAGGTTCGCAGTAACGGTCTGTTTCCAGTCATCTGCAATGCTGTCGTACAAAGTAAAATTCTGTACGCCGACGAACCAGTCGGGACTCGGGGCAACCATGCTGACCAGTGTCACCAGCGGATATTCCGGGTTTATGTCGAATTCGAAACTGACGGTGCCTGTTGCACCAGCTCCGGAACCGCCAAGAATAAATTGTGCCTTGCCATCGCTTTGCGCAGCCTGTACTTCGTTGATCAGCGTTCCCTGTGCGCCGGTTTCAGCCATGCTCTCTATGCCTGCACTGGCAGCTTGCCCTTTTTCCCAGAAGATCACCTGATCATTATGTGTGGCACCCGTCAGTGCTGAAAAGTGGGCACCGCCAGGGAAGTTGGTCGGAAAACCTGTACTGGTCCACTGCGTAGAAAAGGTAACCCTGTAGCTTGCGGACGCTATGGGGTCACGCTCGGTTACTGCATTACGGTCACTGCTGCAGGCGTTAAGAAAGGCGGTCGAGGTGAGGATGGCTGAAACGGTTATCAGGCGTATTTTTTCCATAGTATTTCCGAGGGTTCGTGACGGGTTTTTGCTGTGACAAACTGTTGCTGAAGATAGTTCACTCCAAACAGGTTTGTCGGGAGATTAAACACCTGCTTACCTCGGTGTGGATACAGGATAGTGGTGTTCATTAAGGCAGATGATGGGGGCAGAGGCTTCCTGACTTCAGCGGTATCTGAAGGTAATAACAGAATAACTGACAAGATGTCATTTATAAAAGGTGCTGTATAGTTGTAAATTGTATTGCAGTTGCAGGACGGTTTTTACAGCGTTTCCCGTTTTCCTGGCTATTGATGTAAATTTTGATTTACGTCAGCTTGTTTATGGTTAGAATAAAATAGACTCATCCCATGATTGGTTCTGTGGCTGGTAGTCAGAGAGCCTTGTTGGTTCGAATTATGTTAATTAAAAGAGGTAAGTGCCATGAGTGATAAGATGTGGAAATTAAAGGAAGGAGTTACGTTGGAGGCTGAGGACGTTGCGAAGATTGCCTGCGCCCTGAAGTCGCTGTCTATCTATACAGCACTTGCCTGTGATAATGAGGATGATCCAGAAGAGTTACGGGAAGTGGTCGATGAAGGTTTGGCTGCGATGGACAAGATATTTGATCATTAAAACGGCTCTTTCAGGGTATAAGACGTAAAAAAAGCACCGGAATCCGGTGCTTTTTTTATGTTCAGGCTCTTTGCCCTGAAAGATAGCGTTTAAGCTGTTTTCTCGATCAGTGCATAAGCAGAATGGTTGTGGATCGACTCAAAGTTTTCAGACTCTACAGTATAGGCCATGATGCGCTCATCGATATTTAGCTGATGCGCGATGTCGCGTACCATGTCTTCGACAAATTTAGGATTGTCATAAGCACGCTCGGTAACGATCTTTTCATCAGGGCGTTTTAGCAGACCGTACAGTTCGCACGAAGCCTGGGACTCGACCAGGTCGATGATCTCTTCGACCCAGATAAAGTCTTCTGTCTGTACGTTTACTGTGACATGAGAGCGCTGGTTGTGCGCGCCACGGTCAGAGATCTTCTTCGAGCAGGGGCACAGGCTGGTAACCGGTACCACTACTTTGATGTTGATCAGGTTTTTATTGTTCTTGTGCTCCCCGATAAAGGTGACTTCATAATCAAGCAGGCTCTGTACGCCTGACGCAGGTGCTGTCTTGTTGATGAAGAAGCGGAAGGTCATCTCGATATGACCGACTTCGGCATCCAGACGGCTGGTCATCTCAGTCAGCATGGTCTTGAAAGAATCGACCGTGATCTCCCAATCATGGTTGTTGAGGATCTCGACAAAACGCGACATGTGCGTGCCTTTGAACTCATGCGGCAGATCGACATACATGTTGAAGTTAGCGATGGTGTGCTGGACTTTGCCGGTGCGGTCTTTCACCTGAACCGGGTGCAGGATGTCTTTGATACCGACCTTGTTGATGGCTATGGCACGGGTGTCCTGGGTGTTCTGGACATCAGGTAATGTGCTGGTGGCCTTATCTTTGCTTTCGATGACATCGCTCATTTTAGTTCTCTTCGCCTTGGTTCTCTTCACTGTACCGCACACAGGCGCGGTCTGTCTCCCATAAGGTAAGCGCAGTTACCTTGATGGAATCATTATTGATACGGGCAGAAATCTCCCTGTACATATACGCGGCAATATTTTCTGCAGTCGGATTTATTTCTTTAAACGGTTCGAGATCGTTCAGGTAGCGGTGATCCAGTTCGTCGCCGACTTCATTGGCAGCCAGTTTCATTACCTTGAAATCAACGCCCATGCCGACATCATCCAGCCGGGTAGCAACGGCCTCCAGTTCGACCTTCCAGTTGTGGCCATGCATGCGGCTACAGGCACCGGGATAATCCCGAAGCGTATGTGCCGAAGCGAACTCGGTGACGACTTTTAACTGGTAGCGAGCTGCCATCTTGGGGTCCTGACCTGACCTAAATGAATAGGTCCTAAATAATACCTGAGTAAAACAGTAGGATTTTATACTGTTTCCAGTGTGCAGGCAATGCCATCGCGGGATTATATTAGCGTTTGCTTAATTATGGAAGCTGGTCGAGACAGGGCTGGCCGTTATTGCGACAGGTGTCCGCTCTTGACCCTAAGCTGCCGTTTGTGGTGCTGCCAGTGAGTGACAGCTCCCACCTTATCGGACATTAAAAAAACTGGCAGATAATTAAGAGTGAAATCAGTCATAGCGGACATATAGAAAATACATACCACAGTGCTCACTTAAGAAAATCATTAAAATTTGACACCATTCAGACTTGTTTGCATGGTGCTAAATACGGGTTATATCTAGCTACTATATGAATCCTGGATGGAAAAGATATGAAATTAAGCGAATCAATGAAGCCGATTAGTTATCTGAAACAAAATACAGCAGAAGCCATTAAAATTGTGCATACAAATCATTCTCCGATGATTATTACTCAGAATGGTGAGGCAAAAGCGGTGCTCCTGAGTGTCGCAGAGTATGAGCAAGATCAGGAGTCATTGGCAATGCTTAAAATGATCGCGCAGAGTAAAGAATCATATTCAGTTGGTAAATTTAAAACGGCCAGAACGCGGGCATTATCCACCAGAGTTAAGTATTCAGGGAATTAAAGAGTTTAAAGAGCTTATGTTTAAACCCTATCGAGCTATTTATGAAATTATCGGAAGTAAGGTCATTGTTCATATATGTGTAGACGGTCGGAGAGACATGAAAACACTTTTGGAAAGAAGGCTGATACGATAGTGAAAAATGTCCCTAACACCACAAAGCCGACCTTAGTGAATTAACTCTAACTGAGCAAATAGACACCCTTAGCGGACATTTAATGTTTCTGATGGCAATTCACCAAAGTGAAGACGGTAGTCTGTGGCAAATTGGCTCATATGCCAGAAACCGTGGTTGCTGGCAATATCAGATATGCGCGTAGTACTGAATTCACTTGCTGACAATGTTTTAAAAACATGGTTTAAACGATGTGCTTTGGCATAAGATTTTGCAGTAATGCCGTAGTGTTCAAGAAAGGCTCTCTGTAACGTGCGCTCATTGATATTGTTTTCAGCGCAAAATGCACTAAGTGAAATTTTGTTGTGTGGTGTTGCCCGTATGTAATCAATTGCAGTTTTTAATGCGTGTCTACGTTTTGCCGGCATGGTTTTTATATCTTGTGTTTCAGCTTGTATTAGTGCCTGTGACAGTAAGTAAGGTATTTCAAATGTGATCAGATCCTGTAGATCAGTGTTGTGGCTTAAAAGCTCAGGGTTGTTATCTACCGTTAAACAAATAGTCTGAAGGGTTTTTCTCAATAGCTGCATGATCTCAGGGTTGCAGATGACCATCTCTCTGTTAGCAATTGTTTTATCGAGTGCAGGTAAGTCCCATTGCTGAAGTAAAACATTAAAGGCATCTTCTGTTATTGAAACATCGATAGCTTCAAAAAACGGCTGGGTAACCATCTCCAGTTCGGTGTCTGGTTTATAGATCTGAATGCTGTTGCCATCGCTGGCTTTATTTCTCCAGATAAAGGGCAGGCAGTTTTTTCCTGGGATGCCAAAGGTTCTTAAACCTGGTGGCGGGCTTCCAGCTATTTCGAAGCGGCGTGTCGCTGAAACGCGATTTATAAATACTGGGCCATATTGAATCTGTTGCAAGCTACCATTGAATTGACCGCGATCTATCTGGTGAAGATCCAGGTCGTAACCTTTCAATACGCTTGAAAAAACCTCAAAGTTTGTAAAGTTCAGTAGCATGGTCAGGATATTTATGCGCAGATTAAGTGAATGTCGGTTTTTCGATACTAACACCGCAGGTTTCTAGAGTACAATCGGCCGGACAGTGTCTGCTTAACCTTGAACGGGTGTGAGATGTCTTTACTAATTATCGGTCTGGTCTTGTGGAGTGGATTACATTTCATTCCATCGTTGGCGATACCCTTTCGTCAGCGTCTGGTAAACATTTTAGGCGATAAACCCTACGCAATAATATTTTCCCTGCTGGTGGTAAGTTCGATTGTTCTTATGGTATTTGGCTGGCGTTCGATTGAACCGGTTTCTGTTTACGTTCTTCCTGAATGGAGCAGGCTGCTAACCAGTCTGTTGGTACTCATTGCCTTTATACTGTTTGCTGCAGCACATGCTAAAACCAATATCAGGCGTTTTATCCGGCACTCGCAGTTAACC
>JADFWE010000390.1 GCA_015222915.1 Pseudomonadota bacterium
CGCTGATGCAACAGTGCGTAATCGTCGTCATTATTGGCAAAATCGATATCGGCAGCGTTAACGATCAGCAGTGGTGCATTATTATACTGATAAAAAAACTGCACATACGATTCACTTAAACGCTGCAGGTAAGCGGCTTCTATCAATCGTTCGTGTTTCAGCCCGCGGTTCTGTATCCGCTCTAGCAAAACCTCGACCGGTGCCTGCAGATACACGACCAGATCGGGACGCGGGATATCGATGGTCAGACTGGCATAGACCTGTTCGTACAGATCAAGCTCATCATCATCCAGAGTCAGCTCAGCAAAAAGCCGGTCTTTCTCGATCAGGAAGTCGGCGACCCGTACCGGGTTGAACATATCTTCCTGGCGCATCTCTTTTAACTGCCTGGCACGCTGCAGCAGAAAAAACAGCTGGGTAGGCAGAGCAGCCGCTTTCGGATCCTCATAAAACTTCTCCATGAAGGGATTCTCATGAGCGCCTTCGAGCAGAAGATCACTGCCGAATGATTTCGCCAGCCGGTTTGCGAGCGTGGTTTTACCTACACCGATAGGACCTTCGACAACGATAAAATCATGCCTGCCGCCACCTTTTGCCATAGTGGTCTGCTTGTCATCAACTGCAGGAGTCATTCAGCCACACTCATTCCAATGTACCTGCAAACGAACAGTCATAACCAGTTTCCGGGTTTTCACCTTTCTTCTTCTCAACAAGTACTGCTAACAAACCTTCCCCCGGTATCTCTATCTCAGCATGTAATTTTAACAAGGGTTTATAAACAAAGTCACGCTGACTGATCCCCGGGTGAGGTATAGTGAGATCAGGCTCTGATATCTGCTGATCTGCATACAGTAATATGTCGACATCGATACAGCGCTCGCCCCAGTGGCGGGTTTTTACTCTGCCCTGCTGGTGCTCGATAGCCTGGCACTGTTCTAACAGCGCGTGCGGCAACAGCGAGGTTTCGATCTGTACCACTGCATTATAATAATCGGGCTGGTCTTCGGGTCCCATGGGCTTGCTAGTATAGTAACCGGAATCGGCCAGTACACGGGTGCCGGGTAACTGGCCAAGCGCTGTAATCGCTTTTTGCAACTGAGAGACCGGGCGGTCGAGGTTACTGCCCAGACCGATATAGACGATACTTGTTTTCACTATTGGAGTTTTAGACATGTATGGTCAGGTATCGCAAATGGACACGATGACCGGGTTAAGCTAACGATCAGAGCTGCCTGTCGGTCATTTATCAGCCTGGTCTTTATCAGTCAGGTCTTTATCAGTCTGGCCTTCTGGTTTATTCTCCGCCTTACTGCCATCGACACTGTCAGTGCTATGGTCAGGATGGCTGGCCTTTGGTTTTTTCGAACGACGCCGTCTCTTGGGTTTACCGCTCTTTTTGGTCTCGAACAGCATGTTCCGCTGTTTCTCAGGCGACAGTTTCTGTATATCGGTCCACCATTCACAATCCTGAGATAACTCATTCACCGTACCGGCCTCGCCGGCCTGCGCCCGGATACACAGAAAATCATAGCCGGCACGGAATTTCTCATGTTCCAGCACCGCCTGTGCACGCTTGCCCGCACGATAATGGAAACGTGTCTGCAGGCTCCAGATATCACGCATGGTCGAAGTGAAACGTTTGGGTATCGATGCACTCTTCGACTGCTGGCTCAATATCCGGGTCGCCGATTTCTGTATGGCGACGGAATATGGCATACCTTTATCGGTGAACTCTTTAACCCGTGAATTTACCGGCTGCCACAACAGTGCAGCGAACAGAAAAGCGGGTGTCACGCGCATATCGTTGAGTATGCGGTCATCGGTGTTATTCATTGCGATAAGCAGCATCTTTTTCACCTGCTCATCATCTTTAATGGATATCGCCGCTTCCGGGAACAGATACTGCAACAGGTCAAATTCCAGCAGCAGTTCAAAACTGCGTACCGCATGGCCTGAATGAAACAGTTTCAGGATCTCTTCGTACAGCCTCGCCGGCGGAATATCCTGCAGCAGATGGCCTAAGGAATAGATCGGCGTCCTGCTCTTTTCATCGATCTCAAAGCCGAGTTTTGCTGAGAACCGGATGGCGCGCAGCATACGCACCGGATCCTCACGATAACGGGTTTCGACATCGCCGATCAGATGCAGACGTTTCTTCTGTATATCTTCAAAACCACCGACAAAATCGATGACGCTGAAATCAGCGATATCGTAATACAGCGCATTGGCAGTGAAATCCCTGCGCCAGACATCATCTGCCAGCTCACCGAAAACGTTGTCTCTGACGATGCGACCGGAATCATCCTGTATACCCAGCTGCGACATATCGTGATCTGCACGGAATGTCGCTACTTCGATAATAGTGCGGCCGAAATGGATATGCGCCAGACGAAAGCGACGTCCGATCAGGCGACAGTTACGAAACAGTTTACTGACCTGCTCCGGCGTCGCATCGGTCGCCACATCAAAATCTTTTGGCTTATGACCCAGCAACAGATCCCTTACCGCACCACCGACCAGGCAGGCATGGTAGCCGGCTTTGTGCAGACGGTATAGAACTTTTAAAGCGTGGTCATCGATATTGTTTCGTGAGATACCGTGCTGAGAGCGGCTGAGGACAATGACATCTTTATTACCAGCAACCGTACTGGCTGCCGTACTGGCCGAGCGTGAAGACTTTTTGGAACGTCTGCGCGAGCCTTTGCCTGTAGCCTTTCCTGCAGCCTGTCCCGAAGATCTTCTGGATGTTTTCTTGCCAACAGGTTGTTTTGCAGGTAAGCGTTTTTTCGCCAGTGTTTTTTTAATCCAGTTCAGCATCAATCAAATTCTTTCAATATAAGGGTTAGGCCATCTCCAATGGTGACCAGGCTTTTACTCACGCGTTCGTCCTGTTGCACCATCTCGTTGAAACGGCGGATAGCACGAGTCCCCGGCTCATTATTTTCAGGGTCGGCAACGGCACCCGACCACAGCGTGTTGTCGATGGCGATCAAACCGCCTTTTCTTAACAGCGCCAGAGACATCTCATAATACCGGATATAATTCTGTTTATCGGCATCGATAAAGATAAAGTCAAAAGACTTCTCTTCGCCGGCATCGATCAGTTGCTGCAGTGTTTCCTCGGCCGGCTGTGTCAGCAGCTCAATCTTGTCTGTTAAACCCGCCTTTTGCCAATACTTTTCTGCGACAGCGGTCCACTGCGGTGAGATATCGCTGCAGATAAGACGTCCGTCATCCGGCATGGCCGTTGCGATACAGATAGAACTGTAACCGGTAAAAGTGCCTATCTCTATCGCACGTTTCGCCCCCATCAGCTTTATCAGCAAAGACATAAACTGCCCCTGCTCTGGTGAGATCTGCATGACAGAATATTCCAGCTCTGCCGTTTCCATGCGCAGCTGGTACAACAGCTCAGCCTCGTTAACGGCTACATCACAGATATAGGAATACAGGCGGTCATCGATAGACAGCGTTCGATTACTCAATTTCGGTCACGCGAGGAAGAAATACCATGAAAATTATACTGCGAAAGCCCTGTTTTTTCTACTGGAAAATTATACCAAAAACAGCGACTTATAAAAGCGCCATAAAGCCTTAACTCACCAATATGTCATAATTTTAGGCAAAGAAACCTGGATACCATGAAATACGACTGATTTTTTATGTTTTTTTCACCGGCTGTAACACTAACCCGGTAGATGTTGCCTGATAAAATGCGTTTTGAATCTGCCTCAATAACGTTGCGTGCGGGCAATAAAGCGAGCCTACTCTACAGACATCGATCAAAAATATCTATAAGGGAAGTTTGATGATACCGTCCCGGCGATAGATACAATAATCATCCATGATCTGCCGATGATCGAATGCCAGTTCTACGTCGATAGCAAACGGGTCAAACAATGCGATGTCTTTGGCATCATCAGCAGCGACCGGTTTACCTGATGCATTGCCGACAAAAACGGCGCAGGCAGTATGCCCTCTGAAATCACGCTTTGGATCGGAATAGATGCCGAGCAGGATATCCAGTTCGACATCAAGCGTGGTTTCTTCCAGCGCTTCGCGCCTGGCAGCCGTTGCGATGGTTTCACCGACTTCGACAAAACCGCCGGGAATCGCCCAACCATAGGGTTCATATTTGCGTTCGATCAGGATGACAGGTGTATCATCGATCAATGGCATTTCGATAATAACGTCGGCGGTTATCTGTGGGGTTATGGGTCTCATGAAGAAAGTTGGCAGTTGGCAGTTGGCAGTTGGCAGTAATTTTAAGAAATCACAGCCATAGTTTAAAGGTTTTTACGCTTTAAACGGCAAACTGTCTACTTAATACTTGTTTTTAAACTGTCGCAACTGCTCACGCTGGCGCTTGTCCGGCTTGCGTTGCGGCACCGGTCTGGTCGCCGAAGCCAGTTTTTTCATCTCCAGCTCTTTCTCACGTTTTAGCCGGCTTTCCTCAGACTCTTCGTAGGTTAATACCGCTTCTTTTGCCGGTCTTCGGGTCTTAAGGATGGCTTTTACGGTTATCTCATATAACACACAGTCTTTTTGAATCGACAGCGCATCGCCTGCTTTTACCGCGCGACCAGCTTTGACACGATGCCCGTTCAGGTGCACCTTGCCGCCGCTGACCGCTTCGGTTGCTAATGGCCTTGTTTTAAAAAAACGCGAATGCCATAGCCATTTATCAATTCTGATCTCGTCACTATTCACTTATGATCTCTATGGATGAAGAGGCTGATAACGGCGTCATTCATAATCTGCACCATCCTTGCAGGTCGAATGCTGAAAACCGTCCTATGCACCCGTTATAGTTAGATTAACAGCGCAATACCGACGATACCCAGCACCACCCACCACCAGCTGCTACTGCTCTCTTCTTCCGGCTCGGGCTTTGGCTCAGGGACAGGTTCTGCAACTTTTACTTTTTCGACTGGTTTTAATATACCGGGCTTTATTTTAACTTTTCTAGGCGCTGCTTCTGGTATCGGTACGTAAGCCGTCTCACCTTTGACGATCGTTTCACTACCGGCTTCATTATGCACATCAACGATGCCTTTTATCACTTCGAGATAAAAACCTTCATCTGTGTCGATAGTACCACCACAGCCTTTTGCCTGGAACACGCGCAGGGCGTACTCGGTGCCCCGGACACCGACACTGGCTACCGGCGTCTTCAGCTCATAGATATCATCGGCCATCTTGCCGATCTTACCCGTCACTTTTTTCAGGCTACCCTGCAACAGGTTCAGGATGCTTCGACGGCTGGTCGTATCGAGCGAATAATCCTCGATCACCATGATACTGAAACAATGCAGGTCCAGCATGGCGTTATCGATCATGCGCAGTCGGACAAAGCCTTCCTCTCCGGTAACCACTCTATCTCCCAGGTAAACCGTGCTGCCCTTGTTCAGCTTGCGCGATACTTTACTCTTATCAACCGCAGCCACCTTGCCGCTGCTCTCGACTACCGTTCCAACTTTTTTTCTCGGTTTCTTTGCGCTGACCACTACTTTTTTTGGCAGCTTGAGGCGCACACCCGCTTTCATCTTTGTCGGATCGCTATTGACGAAAGCATGCGGATTTAAACTTACGATGTCCTTTGTGAGCTGCGGCCACTCTTTCTGCCGACTGGGATAAAGACGCTTAACGATATTGTGCAAGGTCTGGCCTTTTTGAATATGCAGGTAACGTATCTCAGCATCGTAGACCTCACGTGCCTGTACGCTGGCAGGGGCCAGGCTGAATATAAACAGACTGAATATAAACTGGATAATCAATAACTTAATCAGGTACATCTTATTCATAAAATGGTGCGCTCGAATGTTTGTAGTATAGTCATAAAAGACTTATCTAGTTTGTTTTTATTCCTAAAAAACACAAATGCACACAGATAAGATGCTGATAAATCCCGAATCATCAGCGCTCACCTGTGTGCATCGACAGAAGACCTTTTCAGTCTTACTGCTCTAGCCTGGCTTTATTCTGTCCAGGCTTTACTATCCCAGCCTTATTTATTGTTCAAGTAATTTATTCACTCGTTTAACAAACCCGGCGGCATCTTCCAGTGGTGCTCCTGCCGCAAGCTGAGCCTGTTCAAATAACAGGTAAGTATATTCCTCAAACAGGTCATCATCGGTGATGTCATTGAGCTTTTTGATCAGTTGATGATCGGCATTCAACTCTAATACCGGTGCTGCTTTCGGTGCATACTGCCCGGCAGCTTCCATGATCTGCTGCATCTGCGCACTCATATCATGCTCTTCCAGCACCAGACAGGACGGTGAATCGGTCAGACGCTTCGACAGGCGAACCTCTTTAACCTTGTCGCCCAGTACCTTGGTGGCGTGCTCGATAACCGAGGTATAGGTTTTCTTCGCTTCTTCCAGTGCCGCCTTATCTTCTTCCTCTTCGATATCAAGCGTACCGCGAGCCACCGACTGCAGTTTCTTACCATCAAATTCATTAAGGTGAGAGACCAGCCATTCGTCGACACGATCACTCAACAACAATACTTCGATACCTTTTTTCTTGAAAATTTCCAGGTGCGGGCTGTTCTTCGCAGCCGTGTAGTTATCACCGATGATGTAATAAATCTTGTCCTGACCTTCCTGCATACGCGAGATGTAATCTTCCAGCGTTACATTCTGCTCATCAGGCCCATTATTGTCATCATCGGCACTGTCGGCATTGTGTGTACTGGCGAACCACAGTAGCTTGGCGATACGCTCTTTGTTCGCCATATCTTCGATCGGGCCTTCTTTTAACACCTGGCCGAACGCTTTCCAGAAGGTCTCGTATTTTTCTGTATCATTTTTCTGCAGCGATTCCAGCATGCCCAGTACTTTTTTCACCGAAGCGCCGCGGATACGGTCGATAACCTTATTTTGCTGCAGGATCTCACGCGATACGTTCAGCGGCAGATCATCGGAGTCGATAACCCCTTTGATGAAGCGCAGGTAGTTCGGCATCAGCTGCTCGGCTTCATCCATGATAAAGATACGTTTCACATAGAGCTTCACACCGCGTTTGTGGTCACGGTCGAACAGGTCGAACGGCGGGTTGGTCGGGACATAGAGTAGAGAAGTGTAGCTCTGGTTGCCTTCGACTTTTGAGTGTATCCAGCTCAGCGGATCGGCAAAATCCATGCTGACATGCTTATAGAATTCTTTGTACTCTTCTTCGCTGATATCACTCTTGTCACGCGCCCATAATGCAGAGGCGCTGTTGACCCGCTCCAACCTGGTAAGCGGGTTACCATCTTCATCTTTCTTCGGCTTGCCTTCATCATCCAGCTCTTCTTCTGCCATCATCACCGGAATCGAGATATGATCAGAATACTGCTTGATCACAGATTTCAGGCGGTACTGGTTAGCAAATTCTGCTTCGCCTTCTTTCAGGTGCAGTACGACTCTGGTACCACGCACGGCTCTTTCGACATTTTCCAGTGAGAAGCTGCCTTCCCCGTCCGATTCCCAGCGGACGGCTTCATCAGCCGAAGCACCGGCACGACGAGTCTCCAGCGTCACTTTGTCGGCGACGATAAAACTTGAGTAAAAACCGACACCGAACTGGCCGATCATCTGTGCATCTTTGGCCTGATCTCCGGTCATCGCATCGAGGAACTTGCGGGTGCCGGAGCTGGCGATGGTACCGATATTATCTATGACTTCCTGGCGCGACATGCCGATACCGTTATCGCTGATAGTGATGGTCTTCGCTTCATCATCGTATTCGACGAGGATCGATAACTCGCTATCACCTTCATACAGGCTGTCATCGGCCAGGGCTTCAAAGCGTAATTTATCGCAGGCATCAGAGGCATTGGAAACCAGCTCTCGCAGGAATATCTCTTTATTTGAATACAGGGAATGTGTCATCAGATGCAGGATCTGACGGGCTTCGGTTTGAAATTCGAGGGTTTCTTTACTCGCTTCAACGCTCATTTTTTACTCCAGAAAATATATTGTTCGATTTGTGCGTTTTTAATGGGGATAAAATATTGTTTATCAAGCTAATCCAGAGTCAATAAATTAAATTTTTGAGAAATTTCAGAAGATCTGATTAAGGCAGATAACATGATTTTTATACAAC
>JADFWE010000391.1 GCA_015222915.1 Pseudomonadota bacterium
ACGCCGCGGTGTTCATGGGTCCAGAAGGGCGGGAACAGGCATAGTTTCCCAGCCTGTGGTTTTACTTTTACCTGCTGGTAGGAAAACTCGGTTTCGCCGCCGGGGCCTTCGACATCGTTCAGATACCACACGGCTACCAGCTGCCGGTCGGCAAAGTCGTGGCTGCCGCCATCGATATGCCAGTGATAATACTCGCCGGGATTGGTGCGCTGGATGGCATAACCGTTGTCTTTGAATGGACTCTTGAAAAACGGGTATTCCTCACGAAACTCGATCAACGCCTGTCCAAGTGAACGGAACAGTTCGCTGTCCAGATCTTTCCAGTTCTCTTTGCCGCTGGTGACCAGGTCGGTAGAGCGTTTCATGCTCTGGTCTTCGGTAAATGTCTGGCCGATACGTCCGGGGTACTGGTTTTCGGTATCTTCTTCGAAGCGGCGGATCATCTCCTGGCAGATATCCAGTGGCAGTGCCCCGGGTTTTTCGAATATAAAACTGCCTTCTTTCACTTCACGGATTGTTTTTAATTTTGTATTCATCGTCATTGCTGTATCTGCGAGTTTATCTGCACGATGCGTCTGGTTAACAGCACATGAGTGCGAATGAGTCCGTACCTGCTTTCTCAGGTTAAATATGGTTGTTGTTGATCAAGGTTTCGATTCTAGCACTACATTGTTCTACATCCTGTTGATGTAGCGCAAGCATTTGTTCGGCAATGTGCTGCCAGTGGTCAAGTGCTGCGGTGACAGTCTTATCTATGGTCGATATATCCTGATCACTGCACCACTGCTCATAAGCCTGCATCAGCGAAGGAAAGATGTGTTTTCGCATATTGGTCAGGTTGGCGAAGTAAAAATGGATCGAAGCTGTATTGTTATTTCTGATCAGTGTCGGTAGCGTGTGCAGGGTATCGGCATAATGGTCGCGCACCGCGCGTGCCATGATCTCCGCCTGGGTGAAGGTGATGTCGCTCATCATCTGATGCCAGCCGCTTAACCGTTCGCCCGCCTGTATCTCGCCGATCTCGTGTAATACCGCGGCATCGAGTTCATTGTCTGTCATCTGGTTCAAAGCCGCTTCCAGGTTCTCGTTAAAATCATAACAGCGGATGGCCCTGGCCATGGCATTTTCCGGTCTGTTCCAGCGCCATTCGTCGGTGCGTTCCCAGATCATACGTTTGAAGGACTCGCGACGGATAAAGATGGTGCTGTCGTGGCTCATCGCGGGTGGCGAGGTCAGGTCGCGTGCATACTCCTTGCCGCTGATATAGATATCATAACCGTTGATCTGTTGATGGCTTTCCAGCACTGCCAGAAAAAAATGCGGTTTGTCTTTCACGCCGTAACCGCCGCTGTAGACCAGCTTGTCTGTTGACAGTGAGCGGTTGATGTTTCTGGAATCGAATGGGTCATAGCGTTCACCACCGATTTCCAGCGGCCGGTAGTCTTCTTCTTCGATATCTTCCCAGAGTGTTTCACGCTCGCTTAGCCAGTCACCGATATCTTCTTTGGCCAGGGTAGCACTGAAATCATGCCGCTGTTCCCAGCGGTAGAATTCACGCATTTTCAGCAGGTAGATGCACAGCGTATAGTTCCCCGCATGCCTGGCATCGGAGATGTGGCAATTTAACTGCACGGTCTTGCTCAACTGCTGTAAATCCATAGGTTATATCCATTCTTGGAACATAGTTTATAAGCGACGTCTTAAAGTATACTATTCCCCGCATGACAGTTCATATGCAGGTGTTGAGGTTATTATGAAGATCCGAATTAAAAACAAGTGGAATGACAAGACCAAAGAGCGTACTCCGGAAGATACCGGCAGCGTGCTGAGTTTCAATTTCTGGAAGATCGCCAGCGCTAATGTCATGCACCTCGAAAATGAAGGTTTTCAGACCGATACCCATTTTATGCGCCTCGATGTCATCGCTGAATTTACCGCTTTTCTGGTGCACGTGGTCGACCGCGTGATCTCGTCTAAAGAGTATTCCGGCGAAGCGCGACAGGCGCTGATCACTGCGCTGGCACTGAACCTCGCCAAAACCATGCATGACAACCGCCGTGATGTTTCAGACGATAAAGAAACTGATTTTCGTAATGAGTACATCGCGCTGATGAACCAGCGCATGAACGAATACAGCAACTTCACCTTCGAGGAGGGTAACCAGCCGGGTTTCCAGGTACGTCGCTGCGTCGGTAATCACGTGCGTGACGTGATGGGGGAGAAGGACAACAAATGGATTCCCGATCAGGTGATCGATATCGAGATACCCGATGCGATGAAGGCGTTTAAGCGTGTTACGCGTGGTGTGCTCTAGTTACAGGTGAAAGGCAGCTAGTAGCGGACCTTGAAGAAAAACGATGATCTCGCAAAGGCGCAGAGAACGCAAAGATAAAAACAATACTATTTAATGTCATCCTGAGCGTAACGCAGTGGAGTCGAAGGATCTTGATTCCTGCAGAGATAACAAGATCTTTCGGCTACGCTATGCTTCGCTCAGGATGACAAAAAAGAATAAAAGCTTTTCCTTTGCGTTCTCTGCGCCTTTGCGAGATCAATCGTTTATAGGCTTTTGGTTTCCGACAATGGCCGACTTTTTAAGGAACTTTGCATAATTGCAGACAATAAAAAAGCCGGTACAGGTCTACACCCG
>JADFWE010000392.1 GCA_015222915.1 Pseudomonadota bacterium
ACAAATATCAAAAGCTTTTCCTCGGCGTCTCTGCGCCTCGGCGGTGAAGTTTTTTAATCCTTGTGGATGTCGCCTTTGTGTCAATTTCGGAAATTGAACAAATCTTTTAATCTTTGCTATCGTAAAGCGTCTGCACTTTCTGTTGAAGCATTTCCGCAGAGGCATCTTCTGCAGCCATCATATCTCCGATATTCAAACCAACACATGATTTAAAACCTCTGAACAGGCGGTAAAGAATATTTGACTTCTGCCGGCTGAAAGCGCTGCCCCATAATCCCTGCAGCGCCATCGGAACAACCGGCACCGGCGTGCGCTGTATGATTCTTTCGATACCGTCTCTGAAAGTATTTAGCTCTCCGTCAGAGGTCAGCTTGCCTTCCGGGAAAACACACACCAGGTCACCCTCCGCCAGCGCCTGATCAATATCATCAAAAGCTTTTTTCAATAGGGCTTCATCTTCATACCTGCCGGCTATCGGTATGGTTTTTGCTGTTCTGAAAATAAAATTCAGCACCGGCATATTATAAATTTTGTAATACATAACAAATCGTACCGGCCGCCTGATACAACCGGCGATGACCATAGCATCGACATAACTCACATGGTTGCAGACCAGCACGGCCGGGCCTTCATCCGGTATCTTGTCCAGCCCCCTCGCTTTCACGTGGTAGATACTATGGATGAGCAGCCACACCATGAAGCGCATGAAAAATTCAGGCACCAGCGAATAGATATAGATGGCGACGAGGGCGTTAAGTATCGCCACCAGCAAGAACAACTGTGCGATAGAGTAACCAAGCGACAATACGGTAACAGCGATGATGGCTGATAACACCATCAGCAACGAATTTATTATATTATTACCGGCGATCACCCTCGACATATGCTCCTGATCGGAACGCTGCTGCACCAGCGCCATCAACGGCACGATGTACAGGCCGCCAAAGAATCCGATCAGCATCACATCAGCGATCAGGCGTGCATGATCCGCCGTCAGAAAAGCCAGCAGGCCCAGGGTTGCTTCCGGCACCATATCCGGACGGGAAAAATACAGGTCGACACCGAACAGCGTCAGACCGATAGAACCGAACGGCACCAGACCGATCTCTATCTTCTTGCCCGACAGCCAGTTACATAACAGCGAGCCGGTTGCTATACCCACGGTAAACACGGTAAGCAGGAAGGTAACGACCTGCTCACTTCCACCAAGCGTGGTTTTCGTATAATTCGGCAGCTGCACCAGATAGGTTGCTCCCAGGAACCAGAACCACGAGACACCAAGCACCGAGAGAAAGACGATACGGTTACTCCTCAGAAACTTCATGTTCCGCCAGGTTTCGCTGAACACGTTCCAGTTGATCTTCAGATCTTTATTTAAGGAGGGCGTCTCCGGAATAGAACGACTGGATAGATAACCGGCCAGCGCAAAGATGACGATCGCGTACGCGACATAATGCCTGCCCTGTTCCTCAGCTATCAGCACACCGCCCATGATAGTCCCCAGCAGGATAGCGACAAACGTACCCATCTGCACCCATGCATTACCTTCGATCAGTTCGTTGGTGGCCAGATGCTGAGGAATATAACTGTACTTTGCCGGACCAAAAAATGCTGACTGCGTGCCCATTAGAAAAAGCAGTGCGATCAGCAGAACGATATTGCCCTGCACGAAGGCATAAGCGGCGATAGCCATGATGACAATCTCCACCAGCTTTATCATCCTGATCGATTTTGATTTCTCGTATTTATCGATCCACTGACCAGCGGTAGCCGAGAATAAAAAGAACGGAAGGATGAACAGCGCTGCTGCGATATTGATCAACAGGTCGGCACCGGCATCGATAAACTGCGAACCTTGAAATGCGATCAGTATAATCAGGGCATTTTTAAAAACATTGTCATTAAAAGCACCGAAGAACTGCGTCACAAAAAAAGGCAAGAAACGTCTCTGCGTGAGCAACTCAAATTGCCCAGCTGATTTTTTACCCTCCATGTTTGATATCCATCTTGCCTACAAAGTTAGCAACCATTGCTCGATCACCTGCGTCAGGACATCGCCTTTATCAACATAATAATGTTCCGCACCTTCAACGACCACCTGGCTGGATTTTTTATTGGCCGCCAGTTCGATAAGGCGCAGCCTCTCAGGTGCCATTTTTAAAACGGCCGGGTAATCATTTTCTGCATACACGTCCAGTATCGGGACTTTGATCTTATCCAGCGGAAACGGCCGTTTCATCGGTTGTTTGTAATCGGTTGCTCCCATACCGATACCGATATAAGCGTCGATCAATTCAAATGATTCGGTATCGACCCATGCCATCGCCATGTGTGCGCCGCAGCTGTGTGCGATCAGTATAACCTTGCCTTTTAGCTGTTCCCGGGCGTAGGCGATCGCCGCTTCGATCCTGGGTATCGCTTCTGGAAATAAAGGCAGGTAATCATAATATTTCGCCTGTTTCTCCAGCACCGGCATCTGAACCGATAGCGTATTCCATCCAGACTCGACCAGGCCGACTCTTAACGGATTGATCGCATCCTGCCAGTCCGGGTGAAAACCGCGGCCGTGCAAGATGATCGCGGTGCCTTTGGGCTCGTCGGCTTCGGTATAGATGCTTAAAAACTCATGGCCGCTCGCCTTTAAAAAAACCGCATCACCATCCAGGATGGCATCGACGATCTCATCGGCCATACGTTTTTCACGCTGCAGATCAGAGGCACAGGCGGTTGATATAGAAAACAAAAAGAGGCTAAAAAAGAATGTAGCGCGATTTAAAGATGCCATTTGGTTAGTGTTTTTTCTTGCTGTAGAAGCGGTTCAATTTAACATTAATATTACAATAATCTAGTATTTTCTGATGTTAGAGCTATCATTATATTAGCCTTTTTATGAAGCAGGTATTTTATGTCTGAAAATTTACGCCAATTTCCACGCAAGGAGATACAGATAGAAGTTGAACTCAGTTTTCTTGAAGACGACTCTCGCACCGTTATTACTCGTGACATGAGTGAAGGCGGTCTGTTTATGCGTCTTAAAGACACAGAGCACTACCCGATGGGTGAGATGGTCAACCTGCGCTTTAAAGACCCTCTGTCAGAATATGCGGATACACAAAAAGACGGCATTATCGTGCGCCATACAGACGACGGCATCGCTGTGGCTTACGTGGAGATCGACGAGTTTTAATACGCTCTACCGATAGCACTAATCAATAACAGCCTGACTTTTCTTATCACACTCCACACAGTCTAACTCAAAACCGATCTTTTCCGACCTTCCCTGTTCAGACACCACCCACTGACGGTTTTGCCATGGCGGTTGATGGCGAACATGCTGGCTATGGCCACAGGCAAGATCAGCTACCCAGTGCTCCTGTTCATCCTGGTGAAAACCGACGATAGGCCACTTCATAACAGACCGGCGTTACTCTTCAACAGGACCTAGCAGATGCCCCAACCACTGCGTCTCAGGCTTGCTATCCAGTGCCAGCTTCACCGTGAT
>JADFWE010000393.1 GCA_015222915.1 Pseudomonadota bacterium
ATCATAATCCTTGTTATCCGGACCTTTGATATCACCGGCATACACTTTTGCACCGACACCAAAATGCAGGGCTTTAACATCACCTGCGCTATTGCCACTGACCAGGATCGAACCATTGGCGATATAATCATTATCCTGATTGAACAGGATGCCAAAACCCATATCTGCACCGCCATAACCGAAAGACGCGGTCTGCGTCAGAAAAGTTATCTCGGCCATATCTCTGGCGACCCTGAAATCCAGCGCGCCAGCCGAAACACTATTCACTGGAAGCAATATTGCCGCTGTAATAGCTGTTGTTATTGTTGTTGATACTAATGCCTTACGTAACATGTGGGCTTAAACCTCTGATTATTTTTATCTTTTAAATGTCTATTTTATTATCATTTAGACCGAATTCTATCATGCCCTCACCATAAACAATGGGCTTACAGACTGTAAGTTACTGACTGAACAAACACGTGATAAAGTAGGAAAAATCCGAAATAACTTCAGACCATGACAGCGTTGACGGGTTATCGGTTCAATTTTAATAGAGATTTACCAGACCTTATTACATGAGCGACAGACCAGACATCATTGCACAACTGGGCAGAATTCTGCCCGGCTCACAGCTGCTACATCATGACGAAGATCTAAAACCCTATGAGTGCGACGCGCTGTCCGCCTACCACGCTATGCCGCTGGCTGTCGCTATTCCTGAAAGCATCGAACAGATAAAATCGGTACTCGCCTTCTGTTATGAGAAGGATATTCCCGTGGTCGCCAGGGGTGCCGGCACCGGCTTATCCGGCGGTGCACTGCCCGTCGAAAACGGCCTGCTGCTGAGCCTGGCAAAATTCAACAAGATCGTCTCTATCGACACAGATAGCCTGACCGCAGTGGTACAGCCTGGCGTCAGAAATCTCGCCATCTCGGAAGCTGTCGAAGAATTCGGCCTGTATTATGCCCCCGACCCTTCATCTCAGATCGCCTGCTCGATCGGCGGCAATGTCGCGGAGAATGCCGGCGGTGTGCACTGCCTGAAATACGGCCTCACCGTACATAACATCTCAAAGCTGAAGATCCTCACTATCGACGGTGACGAATTGACCATCGGCTGTGACGGACCTGATTCGCCAGGTTACGATCTGCTGGCCTTGCTCACCGGTTCCGAAGGCATGCTGGCCATCATCACAGAGATAACCGTCAAGTTACTGCCCCGCCCGGAAACAGCAAAGGTCATCATGGCCTCATTCGACGATATCGCCGTGGCCGGACAGGCCGTCAGCGATGTCATCTCCAACGGCATCATCCCCGCCGGCCTTGAACTGATGGACAATGCCGCGATAAACGCAGCGGATGATTTTGTCCATGCAGGTTATCCGCGCGATGCCGCCGCCATCCTGTTATGCGAGATCGACGGTTCCGCAGAAGAGGTCAGCGACCAGTTAGCCCGGACAGAAGAGATACTAAAGCAGTCCGGCGCGACCAGGCTGCAGATCGCCAGAGACGAACAGCAGCGACTGCAATTCTGGGCCGGACGCAAAGCCGCCTTCCCTGCCGTCGGCCGCCTGTCGCCGGATTACTATTGCATGGATGGCACCATCCCAAGGCATCAGATCGCCAATGTACTAAAACGCATCAGCGACCTGTCACAGGAATACGGCCAGACCGTGGTCAATGTTTTCCATGCCGGCGATGGTAACCTGCACCCGTTGATCCTGTTCGATGCCAACAATGATGGCGAGCTGGAACGTACAGAGGAACTGGGCGGAAAAATTCTGGACTATTGCGTCGAGGTCGGCGGTACCATCACCGGCGAACACGGCGTCGGCATCGAGAAGATCAACCAGATGTGCGGACAGTTCAACAGTGACGAGATCACACAGTTCCACAGCATCAAAACCGCTTTTGATGAGAAGCAGTTGCTTAATCCCGGCAAGAATATTCCGACGCTGCAGCGCTGTGCGGAGTTTGGGGCGATGCATGTACACCACGGCGAGTTACCGCACCCTGAACTTGAACGCTTCTGACGCTTCGCGTAATGAACAACGAAAAATGAATAATGAATAATAAAAAACCACGTTCTGTCATCCTGAGCGCAACGAAGTGAAGTCGAAGGATCTTGATCAAGACCTGATAGATCAGGTTAATTCTGCAATTGCTCACAAAACACCGTTGGTGATAGTTGGTGGCAATTCCAAAACTTTTTATGGGAACCGTGTTACTGGCGAGATTATCTCCACTGCCGGGCACACCGGCATCACCGAATACCAGCCTAGTGAGCTGGTGGTTACCGTACGCAGCGGCACGCTGCTCAGCGAACTGGAAGCCGAGCTAAAAGCCAATAAGCAGATGCTGGCTTTTGAGCCGCCGCAGCACAGCGAAAAGACGACCATCGGCGGCATTATCGCCTGCGGCATGTCGGGACCACGCCGTATGGCCACGGGTTCGGCACGTGATTTCATTCTTGGCACAACCATCATCAATGGCAAGGCAGAGAAATGCCGCTTCGGCGGGCAGGTGATGAAAAACGTTGCCGGTTATGATGCCGCCCGCTTGATGGTCGCTGCGCAGGGAACACTGGGGGTTTTACTCGACATCTCGATAAAAGTACTGCCCATCCCTGAGAGCAGCATCTCGATCAAGGTTGAAACCGAACTGCAACCTGCGATAAAAAGCCTGCGCCAGTGGCTTAGACAGGGGCTGCCGATATCGGCAAGCTGCCATTATCAGGATAACCTGTATCTGCGCTTGAGCAGCACACCTTCAGCGGTAAAACAGTCGCTAACAGTAATAAAAAACCAGTACAGCAGCGAACAGATGGATGAGAGTTTCTGGTCGGGAATAAAGAACCAGACACATGAATTTTTCACCGGTAACAATGACGGCCAGCAGACAGACCTCTGGCGTTTTTCTCATAACGATGCGGCAAAACTGCTCGCTCATTCAGGAGGAGCCCCTTCAGACCAACTGTTCGAATGGCACGGAACATTATGCTGGACCAGGACCGGGAAGGAACAACATACCCTGGCGGAGCAGCATCAGGGAAATGCGACACGTTATACATTACATCAAGCCGAACCAAAAGCAGGCAACGACATATTTCAGCCGCTGCAACCCGGCCTGCTTAAAATACACCAGCGCCTGAAACAGGCTTTTGACCCGGATAACATACTGAACCCCGGCCGCCTCTACACAACGCTATAGTCGCAGCCTAACCAGCCTTATGAAGACCAATATCACTGAAACATTTCTGCAGACACCCCGGGGTGAGGTCGCCAATAAGATATTACGCAGCTGTGTGCACTGCGGATTCTGCAACGCTACCTGCCCGACTTATCAGTTACTGGGCGATGAACTGGACGGCCCTCGCGGCCGCATCTATCTCATCAAACAGATGCTGGAAGGTGAAACGCCCAGTCGCCAGACACTGCTGCACCTCGACCGCTGTCTGACCTGCCGCAACTGCGAGTCCACCTGCCCGTCAGGGGTACAATACAGCCAGCTACTCGATATCGGCCGTGCTGTCGCCAATGAAAAAGTCTCCCGCCCTGTGCTGCAAAAAATGCAGCACCTGTTACTCAGGAAACTGTTCCTCAGCCGGAAGCTGTTTTCACTGCTGCTTAAGACAGGGCAGGCACTGAGACCCATTTTGCCGGCTTCCTTAAAAAGCAGCATCCCGGAAAAACAGAAGACGCTCGACTTTCAGAAGACGGCTCACACCAGCAAAGTGCTGCTGATCCCCGGTTGCGTACAGCCCTTGTTAAAAGCCAATATCGATATCGCCGCCAGGATCGTCTTCGATAAATTTGGTATCGAATGTATCGAACCGACATCAACACGCTGCTGCGGCTCATTGAGCCATCACCTCAATGCAGAAGATGAAGCCCTGGCCATCATCAGGAACAATATCGACCACTGGCTGCCACTGATCGAACAGTACGGTATCGAAGCGATCTGCATGACCGCCAGTGGCTGCGGGGTCGCCATCAAGGAATATGAACAACTATTGGCTTTCGATAAACGATATGCCGATAAAGCCAGAACCATCAGCGCCCTGTATAAAGACCCTGCCGAGATCATCAGGGATGCGATTAACGCCGATCGGCAGAGTCTTCAGCAGTTCAAAGAGCGGAACATGTCTGAAAAACAACAGACCATCTCATTTCATCCGCCCTGCACGTTACAGCATGGCATGCGTATAAAGCGGATGATCGAACCGATACTGGAAAACTGCGGGTTCACCCTGCAACCGTTCAAAGACTCACACCTGTGCTGCGGCTCGGCTGGCACTTATTCGATCACGCAGAAAGCGCTCTCACAGCAGTTACTGTCCAATAAACTGGGCAATATCAATAAAAACGAGCCGGATATCATCGCCACGGCCAATATCGGCTGCCAGTTGCATCTGCAGAGCGGCACATCAACACCTGTAAAGCATTGGCTGGAATTATTGCTGTGAGTTATTAATTTAGACTTATACCGATAGTAACAGTACGAAATCAAGTGTCTGCTAATGACACAAAGCAGAC